>NZ_LPWE01000014.1 GCF_001723355.1 Methyloceanibacter stevinii
GCCTGCGGGGGCATTGGCGCACTCGAAGGCGCGGCCTGAGGCGGCGGCGGCGCGGCGGCGCCCGGAGGCGGTGGCGGCGGGGACTGTGGCGCGGGCGCGGGCTGTGGCGCGGGGCGCTGAGGCGCGGCCGCTGGCTGCGGCGCGGCTGCAGGCTGCGGCGCTGCGGCTTCCGCCTCCGCAGGCTGCGCCTGCCAGACGTGACTACATTTTGCGCAGCGGACCTTCCGGCCTTCTGGCGGGAAGGCCGCCTTGATCTGGTAACGCGTTCCGCACGCGGGACAAATAATTAGTGTCGCCATTTTGATTGCCGCAATCGCCCACTACACAATGAATATGTGGGACGCCCCATCTGGTTACCCTATACCATTGATACAGGACGGGGAGTTCAGCATAAAGTGCCAGTATTCCGCAATGTTAAGAGGCGCAAGGAAGTCGGGTGATCCGCTTTGACAATGTTGGGCTACGCTATGGCTCCGGACCGGAAATCTTGCGCGATGTCACCTTTCACGTGCACCCAGGCTCCTTTCACTTTCTGACAGGACCTTCCGGTGCTGGAAAGACATCATTGCTGCGTCTTCTTTTTATGTCGATACGCCCCAGCCGGGGCTTGATCTTTGTTTTTGGTGAGAATTTAGCCGATCTAGCGCCTGCGGGACGGGCCGCCCTCCGGCGCCGAATCGGTATTGTGTTTCAGGATTTCCGGCTTCTGGACCATCTGACGACCTGGGAAAACGTAGCCTTGCCGCTCCGCGTCATGGGCAAGACTGAGAGCGACTATGCCGACGACGTGACCGATCTTCTCCATTGGGTGGGCCTCGGAAATCGTATCCACGCCTACCCAGAAACTCTCTCGGGCGGGGAAAAACAGCGCGCGGCGATCGCCCGAGCGGTCATCGGCCGCCCCGAATTGCTGCTGGCCGACGAGCCGACCGGCAATGTGGATCCGGCGATCGGCAACCGATTGCTCCGTCTTTTCGTTGAGCTCAACCGGCTCGGAACGTCCGTAATCATTGCAACGCACGACTATGGTCTGATGGAGCAGCTCGAGGCCCCGCGACTGATGCTCCAGGAAGGCCGCCTTCAGGTCGGCGCCCCTCAACTCAGCGTCCGGTAGGTGAACGCTCCGTGACGTTCCTCAGCGACATCAAGGACTATCCCTGGACGAGCCTGCTCGCAGGCATTCTTCCGGCACGGCTCGCCGCGCGTCTTCCCAAGCGCTTCCAGCGCCCGCCTCCCAAATCGTCCCGCCAGCCTCCGTCGCAGGCCGGGCACTGACGATGGTTATCGCCATCATGACGTTTCTCGCCTGTCTCACAGCCGGTGGGGTCTACATGGTTCACCAATCGGCAAGCGCATGGGTGGACGACATCGCCAGCGAGATCACCATCGAACTCAACCCGCTGGAGACCACGGACATCGAGAAAAAGATGACCTTGGTCTCCCTGTTTCTGGCGAAACAGTCGGGCATCAGCCGCGTCAAACCGATGAGTGCTGACGATTCGGCCAAACTGCTCGAGCCGTGGATCGGGTCGACCGAGGCGCTTTCGGCACTGCCCGTGCCGCGCTTGATCGCGGTGGAAATCGATCGCTCGAACCCGCCCGATATCGAGGCGATCCAGAAAGCGCTCGGCGAAAACTTCGAAGGCGTCACGCTCGACGATCACAGGCGCTGGCAGTCGGAAATCAAACTCATCACGCGATCGACGGCACTTGGCGGCATCGCGGTTCTGGCGCTCGTCGCGGCCGCGACGTCGCCGTCATCATCTCGGCCACCCGCAGCGCCATGGCGACGAATCGCGAGATTATCGAGGTGTTGCATTTCGTCGGCGCCAACGACCGCTTCATTTCTAGCGAGTTCGAGCGGCAAGTTAGGGCTTGGGGTCAGGGCGGGCTCGTCGGCGCGATCGCTGCGGCAATCACCTTTCTGCTCATGCCCCTGCTGGTCAGCCTCCTCGGCGGAGGGGCCGTTACCGAAGCGGAAACCCGCCGTCTGCTAGGAAGCGGCGAACTCGACATCGGCGGATATTTCCTCCTGGCGCTGATTGTCGTGGTCGTCGCGGCGCTCTGCATGGTCACTTCCCGGCTTGGGGTCTTTCGCGTCCTGAAAACCTATGCTTGAACGCGACTGAGCAGGACGTTTCCGATCGGCTCGGTCCGGTCTAGAACCTCCCTGTGCTGCGTGGCGCAATGCCGTATCCGGAGTAGTCGTTGAACGAGACCATCAACATAGACGGCAGCGAGGATGCCAATCCGCGCCCGAAGCACTTCCATCGCTTCCGCGGCCCGCTCGGATTCGTCCGTCTCGTGTTCGACGGAACGATCCTCCTGCTGGTCATGCTGATCATCGGCTTCATCGTCTTCGCCAACGGGCTGGCCCGGGAGCCAAAAGATCCCCCGCATGCCACGGACGGAATCACCGTGCTGACGGGCGGCGTCTCCCGTATCGACGAGGCCATGAAGCTGATGGCCAAGAAAAAAGCCCGGCGTATGCTGATCACGGGCGTAAATCGCGAAACCACGCTCGAGCAGCTCAAGCTCCTCACCCCGGAGGCACTCGCTATTTCGACTGCTGCGTCGATATCGACAAGGCGGCGCTCAACACGATCGACAACGCGACGCAAACGGCCCGTTGGGTGGCGGAGAACGGCTATGGGTCCGTGATCGTGGTCACCTCCAACTATCACATGCCGCGCGCGCTGGCCGAGCTGGAGCGTGCGATGCCGGGAATCGTGCTCGTTCCCTATCCCGTTGTGGACAACAATGTCGAAGTGGCACGCTGGTGGGAATTTCCAGGTACGACCAAGCTGCTTCTGTCGGAGTACCTGAAATATCTACCGGCTCTCGGCCGGCTTTGGGCGACCAACCTCGCCCGTGTCGCGCTGCCGGGAACCTCGGTGCCGCCGGCCGACGAACCTGAACCGTAGGCCTCGATGTTTCGCTCCGTCGTTTTCGGAATTCTGTTTTACGTCACGACCGCGCTGTTCGTGGTGTTCGGATTTCCGTTCTTCTTCACACCGCGCCGGTGGTCCATGGCAGCCTTGAAGGTCCATGCCCGGACCGAACTCTGGCTCCTGAAACATATCGTCGGTCTCGATTTCGAAATCCGGGGTCTCGACAAACTGCCCGAGCCGCCGTTCCTCGTCGCGTCAAAGCACCAATCGGCCTGGGAAACTTTCGCGCTCATTCCGCTTTTTCACGACCCGGCGCTTCTGATGAAACGCGAATTGTTCTGGATCCCGTTTCACGGTTGGTTCTCCTACAAATTCGGGATGATCCCCGTCGACCGGGACAAAGGCCCCGCCGCGCTGCGCAACATGCTGCGCCATGCCAAGGATCGCATCGCCAAAGGCCGGGAGATCATCATCTTCCCCGAAGGCACCCGCCGTCCGCCCGGCGCGCCGCCCGCCTACCACACGGGGATCGTGCTCCTCTACAACGCGTTGGACGTGCCGTGCGTCCCCATCGCCTTGAATTCAGGGGTATTTTGGCCCCGCCGCACCTGGCGGCGAAAGCCGGGCACCGTCATTGTGGAGATCCTCGATCCCCTGCCGCCGGGCCTGCCCAAGGCCGAGTTCATGAGCCGTCTGCAAGAGGCTGTCGAGACCGCTTCGGACCGCCTCCTGGCCGAAGCCAACGCCAAGACCAAAATCCGTTAACCCCTTGTTAACACTTAAAAGCTTGCGCCCCAGGCCGCCAAGTTCATATTTTGTTCTACCTACACATTGAGGCGGCGAAAAGCTTGAATTTTCGATCGCTCAACCCATTTGAGTTAGAGTCGCCAAGGTTAACGGGACAAGATGTCGATGTGGACGAATTCTTCAGACGCTTCCGAGTTTGTGTCTTCCGAAAACGGGACCTACGGCCCGTCGGACGAGCCGGCACTCGTTTGCGCGGAAGCAGCTTTCGACCAAGCCTTCCACTATTGGCGCGGGGCATCGGGACGCCGTTATCTTCACAGCGTTTATTCGCTCGTGGGGTGTCCGGCGCTGCCGCAGGCCAATTTCATCTTGGTCCGCCGTCATGACGACGGGTCGCGTGAGGCGCTGGCCTTCGGTAACACGAAGGACGACGCGATGTCGCTCAATCTCGCCCGCCTGCGCCATGAAGGCGCGAAGATCGGTGCGAATGAGGTGCATATCCATCTTCTGGCCGACACGGCCCGGGCCCGCAGATTCGTCGAGGCGGACCTGACCGCGGCGCATCTGCACCAGCCTGCTACGTCCGAAGCGGCGTAGGCTTTGTAGCTGCCCAGCCCCAACTCATTTCCGGATTCGTGTTTCGTGGAAGACTACGACGCGCTAGGTGCGCGATAGTTTCTCCAGCCGCTCCTGCATGGCCTGTAGCTCGGCCTTAAGCGTATCGATGTCGTCTTCGCTGCTCTCAGACTCGGAAGAGGACTTGGTGGCGCTTTCGTCGGATATCTGTTCCACGCGCGTTCCAACCGCATCGGTGCTGAAGGGCGTGAACATCCCGAGCGCCTTCTCGAGGCCGCGAAGTTCTTGCGCACCTGCTCCTGCATCACATCGAAGGCCACGGTCCCGAACGTATCGGCAAAGTTGCGCCGGTACTTCTCCTGCTGCTTGGTGAGGGAGTCGAGACTGAATTCGAGATAGGAGGGAACCAGCATCTGCATGCCGTCGCCGTAGAACCGGATGAGCTGACGCAAGAAGCCGATGGGCAAGAGGTTGGTCCCGCGGCTCTCCTGTTCGACGATGATCTGGGTCAGCACGGCATGGGTCAGATCCTCGCCGGTCTTCGCGTCGTAGACCACGAAGTCGCGCTCGGCGCGCACCATCTCGGCCAGATCTTCCAAGGTCACATACGTGCTTGTATCGGTGTTGTAGAGCCTCCGGTTGGCGTATTTCTTGATGATGACCGGCCGGTTCTCCTGGTTCGCATCCCTAGCCACGTGTCGTTTTCTCCTTAACCCCAAGGGTGCCCGGAATTCCCGCGGACGGTTCGAAGACCACCCCCTGGTAGTTGACGCTATGTCGCACGTGCGAAAATAAGTACCACGTTAGGCGTATTCCGCACCAGAGACTTTGACGGAAGCCTTAATTCGAGGGGCTTGTTTGTCTTTCCAGCCGCACTGCGCTGCGGTATGACCCAAGGGCGAGTTTCAGTCGGGAGGACAGAATGAAAGACGCAGATATCGTGATTGTCAGCGCGGCGCGGACGCCCGTCGGAGCTTTCGGCGGTTCCCTTTCCAGCGTTCCGGCCCACACACTGGGCGAGACGGCCATTCGGGCCGCCCTTGAACGTGCTGGCGTCGATGCCAGTGACGTGGACGAAGTGATCATGGGCCAGGTGCTCACGGCCGGCGAAGGTCAGAACCCGGCGCGGCAGGCGGCGATTGCCGCGGGCGTGCCCAAGGAGGCCACCGCGTTCGGCATCAACCAGGTCTGCGGTTCGGGCCTGCGCTCAGTCGCCCTCGGCGCTCAGCAGATCGCCACGGGCGATGCGGAGGTCGTGGTTGCGGGCGGTCAGGAAAACATGAGCATGGCCCCCCATGTCGCGAACCTGCGCAACGGCTACAAGATGGGCGACGTCAAGTTCATCGACTCGATGATCAAGGACGGCCTGTGGGAAGCCTTCAACGGCTACCACATGGGCAACACCGCCGAGAACGTCGCCAAGCAGTGGCAGCTGACCCGCGACGAGCAGGACGCCTTCGCCGTTGCGTCGCAGAACAAGGCGGAAGCGGCCAAGAAGGGCGGCAAGTTCAAGGACGAGATCGCGCCTGTGACCATCCAGACCCGCAAGGGCGACGTGGTCGTGGACGAGGACGAGTACATCCGCGAAGGCGCCACCATCGACAGTGTCGCCAAGCTGCGGCCGGCCTTCGACAAGGAAGGCACCGTGACCGCGGGCAACGCCTCGGGCATCAATGACGGTGCTGCCGCGGTGGTCCTGATGTCCGCTGAAGAAGCCAAGAAGCGCGGTCTGACCCCGCTTGCCCGCATCGCCTCCTGGGCGGTCGCCGGCGTCGATCCCACCATCATGGGCACCGGCCCCATCCCCGCCTCGCGCAAGGCGCTGGAGAAGGCCGGCTGGAAGGTCGCCGATCTCGACCTCGTCGAAGCGAACGAGGCCTTCGCCGCGCAGGCGCTGGCCGTCAACAAGGACATGGGCTGGGACGGCGACAAGGTGAACGTCAATGGCGGCGCCATCGCCATTGGCCACCCGATCGGCGCATCGGGCACGCGCGTCCTCGTCACGCTCCTGCACGAGATGCAGAAGTCGGACGCGAAGAAGGGCCTGGCCACGCTGTGCATCGGCGGCGGCATGGGCGTAGCTATGTGCCTGGAGCGCGACTAACCCAACGCTCTTGAGCTTTGAGACGAATTCGTGTGGGGTGGCCTAGGCTGCCCCACACGTCGATTTGGCCTTTGCCCAAATTGGTCCTTGTCTAAATCGGGCTCGGGATCGGCCGTTGAAGAAACAAGCGCCAAAGTGCGCAAAGGGAGGATGCTATGGGAAGGGTGGCTCTGGTCACTGGTGGTACGCGCGGCATTGGCGCAGCATGCAGCAAGGCGCTGAAAGACGCGGGCTACAACGTCGCCGCCAGCTATGCGGGCAATGACGACGCCGCGAACGCGTTCAAGGCCGAAACCGGTATCCCGGTCTTCAAATGGGATGTCGGCGACTATGCCGCCTGCGAGAAGGGCGTTGCCGCTGTCGAGGCCGAAGTGGGCCCGGTCGAAGTGCTGGTGAACAACGCCGGCATCTCCCGCGACGCGATGCTGAATAAGATGACCCCTGAGCAATGGTCGGAGGTCATGCGCACCAATCTCGACTCCGTGTTCAATGTCACCCGGCAAGTCATCAACGGCATGCGCGACCGCAAGTTCGGCCGCATCATCTCGATCTCCTCGATCAACGGCCAGCAGGGCATGTTGGGCCTGTCCAATTACTGCGCCGCCAAAGCCGGCATGATCGGCTTCACCCGGACGCTTGCCCTGGAAGGCGCGCGCAAGGGCATCACCGCCAACGCCATCGCACCGGGCTACGTGGCCACCGAATTGCTTTCGGGCGTTTCCGAAAAAGTGATGGAAGCGATCGTCGGCCAGATCCCGGTCGGACGCCTCGGCGAGGCCGAAGAGGTCGCCCGCTGCGTCGTGTTCCTGGCTGCGGACGAAGCCGCCTGGATCACCGGCTCGACGCTCACCATCAATGGCGGTCAGCTCGCGGACTAATTGCTAGGCGCTGATTCCGCTTCGAGAAGTTGCGCGCTCCCGTCCTCGGCCATGCGGTCGAGGACGGTGAGTGGCATCACCCTCACCCCGCCCGCAGCCGATAGGCTGCCAAGATCGAATGCCGTGTAGTTGATGCCGGCATAGGTCCGCAAGAGAAGCTTCTTCCTGCCAAGGTCGGTCAAAGCCGTCCACGACGTATATTCACTTGCGGCCAGCCCGGCGCTTGCCGCGCCGCCGCCAGCCTCGATACCGCCGCTCCCGCCGCGCACATCGACCGTGATCCCTTTCGGCCTGTCGAAATTGTTCATGACATGAGCGAGCGTCATGATGGCATCGTTCGGGGCCGACACCTTGTCGGCAAATTGCGCGTAGTAGGCCGCGCGCACGAAGCGCCCCACCGACGTATTGGACGCCGGCAACCCCTCCGTTGCGATGCCCGAATCCGGCTGGGCGACCTGAAGCGCGCCGAACTGGCTTTCGGACCGGTCGACATTCGAGAGAAAGGTGTAGTTGTTGAGGTTGGTGAGGTGCCACGAAAACGCCGGGCCGTTCGTCATGACCCCCACGGGATTGTCGTAGACGGACTGCGCGCCGCCTGAGAACTCGACCACGATCGAGGCACCGGTCCGGTCGTGCAGAACGTAGTGGAACGGCGTCATGGCCCCGCCGAGGATCGCGAGCGGCGCCAGGAGAACGGGCTGGTTCGCAAGGGCCTCCTTGACGTCCGCGACCGTCGCGAACTGACCGAGAGTCCAGGAGCCGAGATCGACGGCCGACAAGGCCGCCTTGGTCTTCTCGAACGCGGCCTGCGTCCCCGCCGCCCCCGGATAGGACAACGCGCTGAAGGTCAGGCCTTCGCTGTTCAACCCCTCGACGATCTTCAGATCATCGGGCGCGAACGGAACCGTGACCGCAAGAACAGGATAGACCGTCTTGTATTGCAGCGGCGCACTGCCCTGGACCGTGGATTCGTAGCCTTGGCCCGCCGGCAGGTACGCGATCTGGTAGGGCATCTCCATGGGTAGTTCGAGCGTGCGTCCTGCATAGGCGTTGCCGTTCGCGTCCCGATAGAGAAGAGCCGTGCACATACGTGATTTCCTTTCGTCGTCGGTCGGCGTTCGGCTACGCATACGCCGGAGCGGGGCGCGCGACCGAACATCAACCTGTTGGGTCGTTTACGGCTCCCAGCCTTCGGGGGCCAGTTCGAAACCCTCGAACTGAAAGCCGGGCGCGACGGTGCAGCCCACGAGCGTCCACGGCCCAAGACTTCGCGCACTCTGCCAGGCATGAGCCGGCACGATGCCTTGCGGATGCTCGCCGGCGAACAGATCCGGCCCCAGAGTCAGGTCCCGCACCGCACCGTTCTCGTCGGCGATCTTGAGCGCCAGAGGCGCGCCGGCGTACCAGTGCCAGGTCTCGACCGCATCCACCCGATGCCAATGAGAGACGTCACCCGCGGCCAGAAGAAACAGGATCGCCGTCGAATGGGCGCGGCCGTTGGTCCCCACCTCGTCGCGGAAGGTCTCCTTGTACCAGCCGCCTTCCGGGTGCGGTTCGAGTGCGAGATGGGCGATGATCTCTTCGGCGCTCGGCACGCGCGACACGGACGCCTCGGCCACTAGAACATGTCCTTGCGGTCGCGCACCTCGGCGAAGACGGCCTCCAGCGGCGCGCCTTCCATTCCGAGCCGGGCTTGGATCTCGGGGCTCGAGGCCCGCAGGAACGGGTTGGTGGCAAGCTCCTGCCCGATCGTGGTGGGTAGGGACGGACGGCCATTGGCGTCGTTCTGCGCGACTTCGGCGGCACGAGCCTGCAGGGCCTCGTTCTCCGGCTCGATGGTCAGCGCGAACCGGCAATTGGCGCCGGTATATTCGTGGCCGCAGAAGACCTTCGTCTCCGGCGGCAATCCCGCGAGCTTCGACAAAGAGGCCCACATGGTCGGCGCATCGCCCTCCAGAAGCTTGCCGCAGCCGACGGAGAACAGCGTGTCGCCGACAAAGACCGCACCCTCATTCGGGAAATAGTAGCTGACGTGGCCGCGCGTATGCCCCGCCGTGTCGATTGACCGTCGCGTCCGCGTGGCGACCGAGACCGTATCGCCTTCCTTGACCTCCACGTCGAGCCCCGGGATCAGACCAGCCTCCCGCGCGGGTCCATAGACGGTGCAGCCGGTCTTGTTCTTCAACGGCCCGATGCCCGCGGTATGGTCCCCGTGATGATGCGTCACCAGGATGTCGGTGAGGGTCCAGCCCTTCTGCGCGAGCGCGGCCTGGATCGGGCCGGCCTCGGGCGCATCGATCGAGGCGGTCGCGCCCGTCTCGGGGTCGTGGATGAGCACCCCATAGTTGTCGGCGCGGGTGGGAAACTGGAAAATCTCGAGCTTGGCCATGTTGGTCTCTTGGATGTCGGTCTCTTGGATTCTAGTCGAACGGGCCGGGTCGTTTCGCCGGGGACCCTACTCCGGCACCGGCACGATTGAAACCGCCCGGCGCGCGAACCAAGTCTAAACGCACCAAGGATAGACTGGACGCCATGCATCTCGACGCGATCGACCTTCGGAATTTCTATGCCCGCCGCATCGGCCTGATGGTGCGGCGTCTGTTGCGCCCGCGATTCCGGGCTTTTTGGCCCGATGTCGAAGGCTTGCGCGTCTTCGGCCTCGGCTATGCTTCGCCCTATCTTGCCGAATTCAGGACGCAAGCCCTGTGCACGGGCGCGCTCGCCCCCGTCCGCCTCGGCGCCCTGCCCTGGCCCGAGCGGGCCGCGTCGCATACGGCCCTCGTGGACGAGACCGAACTGCCTTTGGACGACGAAGCCGCCGACCGCATTCTCCTGGTGCACATGCTGGAGTGGTCCGAGCATCCCCATGCCTTGCTTCGCGAGATCTGGCGGGTGCTCGCTCCCAACGGCCGCATCCTCGTGGCGGTGCCGAACCGGCGGGGACTTTGGGCACGCATGGATTCCACGCCCTTCGGCTATGGCAGCCCGTTCAGCCGCAGCCAACTCACCCGACTCCTGAAAGACGCCATGTTCCAGCCCGAGAGCTGGCACTACGTCCTCCACCTGCCGCCCTTCAACTGGCGCCTCTTGACCCGCTGGCCTGACTTCTGGGAGCGGGCAGGCGATCTGCTCTTGGCCTGGCCTTTTCGGGGGTCATCGTGGTGGAGGCCACGAAGCAGGTCTATGCGGCGCGCTGCGCGCGAGCCGGTCCGCAGGATGCGGCGGCGCGTGATTCCCGTCCCGGCCGGCGCGGTGACGCCGCGCCTAACGCGAGAGCAGGAAGACGGCTTGCTCGCCGAAGAGATTCTGCGCCGATAGAGGCATCGACACGAGCTTCGTGCCGTTGGCGTTGAGCGCGACGACGCGCTCGACCTTCGCGCCCATATCCTCGCACAGCGCGAGGAAGTCCTTGATCGTGCAAAGATGGATATTAGGCGTGTTGTACCAGGTCTCCGGCAGCGTGTCGGTTTGCGGCATATGTCCGCCGAACATGAGCTGTGCCCGCACGCTCCAATGACCGAAATTCGG
Source organism: Methyloceanibacter stevinii (assembly GCF_001723355.1). Classification (NCBI taxonomy): domain Bacteria; kingdom Pseudomonadati; phylum Pseudomonadota; class Alphaproteobacteria; order Hyphomicrobiales; family Hyphomicrobiaceae; genus Methyloceanibacter; species Methyloceanibacter stevinii. The sequence goes on from NZ_LPWE01000014.1 coordinate 10,725, forward strand.
AAACGAGACCACGACCCGTTTGCCAATCCGCAAGAGCTGCTCGAGCACGTGCCGCGGGTTGCGGGTGGCCTGGATGGTCCGCGACAGGATCGCATAGTCGAAGGCCATGTCCGGATAATAGGCGAGGTCCGTATCCGCATCACCCTGGATTACCGAAAGGCCTCGGGCCACGCATTGGTTCACGCCGGCCTGGCTCAACTCGATGCCGCGGCCGTCGACGCCATGCTTCTCGGACAGGATGCGCAGCAGCGTGCCGTCGCCGCAGCCGATATCGAGCACCCGGGAACCGGGCGCGATCATCTCCGCGATGAGTAGAAGATCGACGCGGGCCGTGTCGGCGGACCGCAATGCCGGCGGATTGACGGGCGCGTCCATCGTCATGACCCCGTGCTTGCGTCGTCGAGCCCGCGCCTGCGGGCGGCCGCGCTCAAGAAGCCGCGCACCGTGTCGAACAGCTCGGGCTCGTGCAGCAGGAAGGCATCGTGCCCTTTGTTCGACTCGATCTCGACGAAACTGACATTGGCCGCCACCGCGTTGAGCGCATGCACGACCTCGCGGCTCTCCTCCGTCGGAAACAGCCAGTCCGACGTGAAGGAGATCAGGCAGAAGCGCGTCTTCGTCCCGGCAAAGGCGTTTGCGAGCACGCCGCCGTGGTCCGCGGCGAGATCGAAATAGTCCATGGCCCGCGTGATGTAGAGATAAGAGTTCGCGTCGAACCGGTCGACGAAACTCATCCCCTGATGGCGAAGATAGCTCTCTACCTGGAAGTCCGCGTCGAAGCCGAAGGTGACTTCCTCGCGGTCCTGCAGATTGCGGCCAAACTTCGTGTGCAAGGCGCGATCCGACAAATAGGTGATGTGCGCGGCCATGCGCGCAACGGCGAGACCCTTGCGCGGGTTCTTACCCTCTTCGAGATAGTGGCCGCCGCACCAATCGGGATCGGCCATCACCGCCTGGCGGCCGACTTCATGGAAAGCGATATTCTGCGAGGAATGGCGCGCGGCACAGGCGATCGGGATCGCGGAGAACACACGGTCCTTATAGGTCGCGGCCCATTCGAGCACCTGCATGCCGCCCATGGAGCCGCCGATGACGCTCAGCGCCTGCTCGACGCCGAGATGATCCAAGAGGCGCGCCTGGGCCCGCACCATGTCGCGCAGCGTGATCACCGGAAAATCCGGGCCATAGGGGCGCCCCGTCACGGGATTGAGCGAGCTCGGCCCCGTCGAGCCCATGCACCCGCCAATCACGTTGGGGCACAGCACGAAATAACGGTCCGTATCGATGGGCTTGCCGGGCCCGACCATGGTCTCCCACCAGCCCGGCTTGCCCGTGACCGGATGCGGATTGGCCACGTGCTGGTCGCCCGTCAGTGCATGACAGACGAGCACGAGGTTCGACTTGTCGGCGTTCAGCGTGCCGTAGGTCTGGTAGGCGACGGAAAAGGGCGCAAGCACAGCTCCGCTGTCGAGTGGGAGGCCCTCACTCGCCGGGAAATGCACCACTTCGCTATGGGGATCGGTAACCTGCTGCCGCCGTTTGAGTTCGGCGAAGCTGTCCGCTCCCGGAGTCTCGTTCATCGTCGTAATGGCCTAAACAGAACGGTTTCGACGCAGGCAGACAAAAGACCGTGCGCCCACCCTGACAAGGTGACCTGGAATTATACAATGCCGGGTTAGTTATGGCGTCATGAGAGTCAATCTTTTCTTTGCCTTGCTTAAGAAATCGCCGTATGACAAGCCCTTCGCAGGGTTTTGAGGCCCCAATAAGGAGCAGACTTATGGCTGCCGAACCGATGGCTGCCAAACGCATGGCCGCGAAAATTACGCGCGCGACGACCGCTCCGGCCCCACGGCCGGGCATTCTCGACATCGCACCCTACGTGCCGGGTACGAGCGCGCTGCCTGGTGCCGGGCCGATCGTGAAGCTGTCGTCCAACGAGACACCGCTCGGGCCGAGCCCGCAGGCGGTGGAGGCTTACCTCAACGAAGCGCCGCATCTGTCGCGCTACCCCAACGGCTCGGCGCAGCCCTTGCGCGAAGCGCTGGCCGCCGAGCATGGCCTCGATGCGGCACGGATCGTGTGCGGCGCGGGCTCCGACGAACTCCTGAACCTGCTGGCGGCTGCCTATCTCGGCCCGGGAGAGGCAATCTACACGGAGCATGGCTTCCTGGTTTACAAGATCGCCATCATGGCCCGTGGCGCGACGCCGGTTGTCGCCCCGGAGACAAACCACACCGCGGACGTGGACGCGATTCTTGCCCGGGTGACTCCGTCGACGCGCATCGTGTTCCTGGCGAACCCGAACAATCCCACCGGAACCTACCTCCCCTACGCGGAGATAGAGCGGCTGCACGCGGGCCTGCCCGACGACGTGCTGCTGGTGCTGGACGCTGCCTATGCGGAATACGTTCGGAAGGACGATTACGAGGCCGGCGCCGCGCTCGTTTCGGCAAACGACAACGTGGTCATGACGCGGACGTTCTCCAAGATCTACGGCCTCGCCTCCTTGCGGATCGGTTGGGCCTACTGTCCCGACGCCATTGCCGACACGCTGAACCGCATTCGCGGGCCCTTCAACCTGACGGGCCCCTCGATCGCGGCCGGAGTCGCGGCCGTCGGCGATCGCGCGCATCTGGCGGCGGCGATCGCGCACAACGAGGCGTGGCTCGGCGACACGGCTGCAAAACTTGAAAGTCTCGGCCTCAAGACGACGCCGAGCGTTGCCAATTTTCTGCTGGTCCATTTCCCGGACGTGGCGGGCAAGACGGCGCGTGAGGCCGATGCGTTCCTGCACGAGCGCCGCATCATCCTGCGCCGCGTGGAGGAGTATGGATTCCCCCATGCCCTGCGCATGACCATCGGAACCGAAGCCGAAAACGCGGCCGCGCTCGAAGCGCTGAGCGCGTTCATGGGCGCCGAATCCACAGGCGCTTCATGACGGAGCCTCTTTTCGACAAGGTCGCCATCGTGGGACTGGGTCTGATCGGCTCGTCCCTTGCGCGCGGCATCAAGAAGCACGGTCTTGCCACGACCGTCACCGGCTTCGACGGGTCGGCGGACGTGCGCGCGCGGTCGCGCGATCTCGGATTCTGCGATTCCATCGCCGAGACCGTCGACGAGGCAGTTACAGGAGCACAGCTCGTGATCCTCGCCGTGCCCGTAGGCGCCATGGCGGCGGCGGCGCAATCCGTTGCCCCACATCTCGCCGACGGCGCGATCGTCACCGACGTGGGCTCCGTGAAGGCCGCCGTCGTGCGCCAGGTCGCGGACGCTCTCCCCGACCACGCCGCGTTCGTTCCGGGCCATCCGGTGGCGGGCACGGAACACTCCGGCCCCGAGGCCGTTTTTGCGGATCTGTTCGATGGACGCTGGTGCGTCGTCACGCCCTGCGCGCGCTCGACCGACGCAAGCGTCAAGAAGGTCGTCGCGCTTTGGACGGCGCTCGGTTCGACCGTCGAGACGATGACACCCGAGCATCACGACATCGTCCTCGCGATCACGAGCCACATTCCGCATCTGATCGCCTACAACATCGTCGGCACGGCCGCCGACCTGGAAGACGTCACGCAGTCCGAGGTCATCAAGTTCTCCGCCGGCGCTTTCCGCGACTTCACGCGTATCGCCGCCTCCGACCCGGTCATGTGGCGCGACGTGTTCCTCAACAACAAGGAAGCGGTCCTCGAAGTTCTCGGCCGCTTCTCCGAAGACCTCGCCGCGTTGCAGCGCATGATCCGCTGGGACGACGGGCAATCTCTGCAGGGTCACTTCGCCCGCACGCGTGCCATCCGGCGCAGCATCATCGATGCGGGCCAAGATACCGCCGACGCCGATTTCGGCCGGCCGCATGGGCATGACGACTGAGGCCGACAAAAACGCTCTCTGGGTTTTCGGCTATGGGTCGCTGATGTGGCGTCCCGGCTTTCCATTCGATGCACATAGCCCCGCGCGCCTCGAGGGAGCGCATCGGGCCCTGTGCATCTATTCGGTCCTGCACCGGGGTACACCGAGCGAGCCTGGTCTCGTCCTCGGTCTTGACGAGGGCGGCCGATGCGAGGGCGTGGCCTTCCGCGTCGAGCCAGGCGCCGAGAACGACACGATCGCCTATCTGCGCCAGCGCGAGCAGGTGACAGACGTGTACGTGGAGACCTATCGCGAGATTGCGCTGGCAAACGGGTCGGGCCAAAGCGTCAGGGCGCTCACCTTCGTAGCCGATCCGACCCACGCCCAATATGCAGGCGCACTCGACCTCGAGGCGCAACTGCGCATCGTCCGGGCCGGCAGGGGGCAGGCCGGGCCGAATATCGACTATGTCCTAAACACGGTCGAACATCTGGAGAGCTTGGGCACGCACGACCCGCTGCTGTTCGCGCTCGCCGAACGGCTTCGGAAAGAGATCGACGAGGAGCCTGGCGGCTAGCCGGCAGATTTTCTCGGCGAGGCCGTCTTGTCGTCGTGCAGTTCGGGCGCTCCGAAGAAATCGCCCTGCAGATAGGACACCCCGGCCTTTTCGAGGAGATCGACGGCACGCTCGTCGCCGACCCACTCGCCGACAGTCTCGACGCCGAAGCGATGGGCCAAATCCAGAAGTGTCTGAACGAATGTCTCGTCATTCGAATTTTTGCCGATGTTCTCGATGAACGATCCATCGATCTTGACCATGTCGACACCGAGGTTGCGCAGCGAGCGGAACGAGGCGTATCCGGCCCCGAAATCGTCAAGCGCGACCCTGCAGCCCGCCCGCTTCAATGCGGTGACGAAATTGGCCGTCGCCTCCATGTCCGAAACGGCGGCCGTCTCGGTGATCTCCACGGTCAGGCGCTCCGTGAGCTTCCGGTCCTTGCCTGTAAGCGCCTCGAGTGCATCGATCCAATGCCGGTCGGTCGTGGACAGAGCCGAGACATTGAGGGCGAGTTTACGGGTCGGCACGGAACGTAAGAGATCGATTGTCAGCTCCAGCGCGCGATGATCGATGAGCTTCGCCAATCCAAGCTCCTCCGCTGCCGGAACGAACTCGCTCGCGTCCAGAACCGATCCGTCCGGCAGCCGCAGCCGCAGCAGACATTCGTAGATTCCGGATCGTGGCTGCCCGAGGTCACGACCGGCTGAAGGGCGATGGCAATGCGGCGATCGTTCAGAGCGCGTATGACTTCGTCGGCCATGGCGATGGTGCGCTTGCGCTCGGCCTCGCGCGGTGACGACGGATCGTAGATATAGAATCGGTCGCGGGGATTGACGCGGGCCATGTCGGCCGCCTGCATCGCGCGCCCGATCGCGTCTTGCGTGGACTGCGCATGGTCGGGCAGCAAGATGACGCCCACGAACACGGCAACGGCAACGGCGCCGGAGCGGGTGCTCGCGATGTCCCGCTCCACGCAGGCGATCATGCGCCTGGCGACGGCAACGGCTTCGTCGGCGTCACAGCCATGCAGAACGATGCCGTACTTGTTCGAGGAAAACCGGCCCAGGCAGTCGCGGCCCCGCACGGCGGTGGCGAGACGCTGGCCGACGATGGAAATGACCTCATCGCCGACGTCGTAGCCATAGGTTTCGTTGATGCGGGTGAGATCGCTGACGCCCACGAGCAGGAAGGCGCCTTTCGTGTCTCGGCCGGCGCGGCCGGACAGGAGCTGAGAAAGCATCCCGGTCAGTTCCGCGCGCGACGGAATGCCGGACGGCTCTGCGCCAGCGGCCACCGATTGCGGACGGCTGCGGCGGCGGCGTTCCGCGGCCACCCGGATCGTGCCCTCGGCCCGAACCGGCTCGCCCCGAGCGTCCGTGATGCAAACGCCGCGTTCCTCGACCCAGATTGTAGCCTTTCCACGCCGCCCTTCCGGCATGAAGCGATACTGCAGCGCATAGGGGATGGACGCATTGGCGGGTGCCTTTGCAACGCGCCTTACATCATCGTAGCGGGCTGCCGCATGCTTGGGATCGATATGCAAGGCGAATGCGCGGCCGCGCACAACGGCGCCAATATCGATGCCGCCCAACACGGCGCAGGCGTTCTTGGCCCAGTCGATTCGGTCAGACGCGAAATCCCAGCAATAGGCCGTGGTCTGGAGGCGATCCAGCACCTCTTCGAGCTCGCGTGCGGCTCATCGCCGGATGCCGCTGTGGTCTCGGATCTATCCATTGGCCTGCCCCTTACGCGTGCACCTGCGGCGCCTCTTACGGTGTGTTGGGCGCTCGTTGCTTGTCGAACAACGCTAGTCGGCAAGGCTTAAGAAGCCGAAAATCGGTGAGGGACAACGGGCGCATTCGCGGCCCAAACTAGGGGGCGCAAGGGCGATTCCGGCCGGTTTCTGGGGGTTTGGTTAGCGAGACCCTACTGGAGAAGGCGCAACGGAAGCCAAGTTTGGGCCAGGCAAGCAAAAGAGCTCCGGCGCCACGGCACCGGAGCAAAAAAGTTCGCAAGACCCAAGAGCTTACGCTCTTATGCCTCGTCCTTGATCGTGATTACCTGGCGGCCACGATAACGGCCCGACTTCAGATCGATGTGATGCGGACGGCGAAGCTCGCCGGAATCCTTATCCTCGACATAGGCCGGGGCCGTGACAGCGTCGTGGCTCCGCCGGTTGCCCCGCTTCATGCGAGACACTTTTCTCTTTGGAACAGCCATTTCTTTGAACCTCTTGGCGCCACCGCCGTTCGCGGGGCACGTCGTTGGGCGCTCTTATAGTCACAAATTCCGCTGCTGACCAGGGCCGATAGCCGACCTTTTTCATGGATTCAGCACGCAATCCGCCCGCTTGGCGATGTAGGGAAGCCGTTTCTGCACCGCATTGGCCACCACGCGATGGGTCCGGTTGGGCCGCGCGGGATTGCGGACTTTCGGCTTCGGGAGCGTGGTCGCGAGGAGCACGGCCTCGCGCTGGGTGAGTGCCGAAGCCGGTTTGCGGAAGTATTTCCGGCTCGCGGCCTCGACCCCGAACAGGCCGGGACCGAATTGAGCGATGTTGAGATAGACCTCCAGCACGCGCTCCTTCGGCCAGATCGTGACGAGCGCATAGGCCAAGGGCACCTCGAGCGCCTTGCGCAAATAAGATCGGAATTCCCAGAGGTAGATGTTCTTGGCGACCTGCATGGGGATGGTGCTGGCGCCCCGGGCGGGCTCCAGATTTTTCGCGGACTCGAGGACCTGGCGCACGGCGGCCCAATCCACGCCCTGGTGGCGGCAGAAATTGCCGTCTTCGCTCGCGATGACCGCCAGCCGCATATGGGGCGAGATCTTCTCGATCGGCACCCACCGCCGCTGCAATGTCTCGCCGCGAAGCTTCTCTATCACCATGACCGACGTGATGGGCGGGTTCACAAAGCGAAACAGGACGAGGCTGGCCAGGACGACGCCCACCACAATCAGAAAAGCGATCCCGATGCGCCGCAGCCATGGGTGCCGTTTGGCCCATGATTTTTTGCCGCGAGATTTCATCTGGCTCGGCTGCAGGGCAGTTGCGTCGGGAGCCTTGCGGACTTCTGGCGTGGGGATGGCATTGCCGGTCTCGGAGGTGGGCGCCGCGGGTTCTTGGGTTTCATTGTCCTGCATCGAAGGGCGTTCTAGCGCCCAGCGGTGATGCGATCAATTTGCGGCGACAGAAAGCCTCAGCTATCCCTTCGCCCGTCATGAGTTTTAGATTCGAGATCGACCGCGTCGCCGACCAGGTTCAAGGGCGGCTTTCCGTCCTCCTGGGCCAGGACGAGCCCGTGCCAGGGCCCGGCGCTGACGCAACGGCGCCGCTCGCCGAAGCCATGCGCTATGCGGCGCTTGGCGGGGGCAAGAGGTTGCGGCCGTTTCTGTTGATCCAGGCGGCTCGGCTGTTCGACGTGCCGGAGGACACCGCACTCGAGGCGGCCTGCGCGCTCGAATGCATCCATTGCTACTCGTTGGTCCATGACGACCTGCCGGCGATGGACGACGACGCACTGCGACGCGGGCGCCCCACGGTGCATATCGCCTTCGACGAAGCCACCGCGATTCTCGCCGGCGACTCCTTGCTGACCATCGCCTTCGAAATCATCAGCGCCCCGAAATGCCATGACGATCCCGCCGTCAGAGCCGAATTGACCTACCTGCTGGCCAAAGCCAGCGGCTGGCAAGGCATGGCTCTCGGGCAGGCTCTGGACCTTGCCGCGGAGCAACAGCCGTTCTCGCCGCAGGAAACAACGGCCATGCAGATGCTGAAGACCGGGGCGCTGTTCCGCTTCGCCTGCGAAGCAGGCGCCGTGCTGGGGCGGGCCGATCCCGCGAGCCGCGAAGCCCTGATTCGCTTCGCAAGCGCCTTCGGCCAGGCGTTCCAGCTCGCGGACGACCTTCTGGATGCGGAAGGAGACGCCGCCGCCATGGGCAAGGCCGCCTCCAAAGACGCTGAGCGTGGAAAGGCCACGCTGGTCGGGCTGCTCGGCATCGACGGCGCCAAGGCGCATCTGGCAGGACTCGTCGCCGAGGCCGAAGAGGCGCTCGCTCCTTTTGGCGGCAGAGCGGCGATGCTGATCGACGCCGGCGCGCTTCGTGGCCGAGCGGAGGTCTTGAGCGGGCACGCGAATCCGGCTCGAATGCGGACATGAGCACCACGCCATCGCCGCGACGCCGATTTCGGGACACGCGGGTGTCGCGCTTCCTGCAAGCCCGCTGGCGCCTGATGTTCGCCACGCTCGTCTGCGTCGCGCTGATCGCGCTACTGCCAGACGACTTTCTGCTCGTAACCCGGTTTCTGATTGGCTGGGACGCGGGCGTGGCGCTTTATCTGGTCCTCGTGACCGTCATGGTCCTACGATCCGACCCAGGACGGATCCGCCGCGAGGCCGATCTCCAAGATGAGGGGCGTATCACCATTCCCGTGCTCACGGTCATCGCGGGGATGGCGAGCCTCGGTGCCATCGTGTTCTGGCTTCGCGCGGCCAGCGCCAGCGGCTCGGCCCAGCCGCTCTACCTCGCGCTGATGTTTCTGACCACGCTGCTGTCTTGGCTGTTCATCCACACCATGTTCGCCCTCCACTATGCGCACGAGTACTACACCGAGCGCCGTGGGCAGGGCGGCGGCATGCGCTTTCCTGAGACCGACGACCCCGACTATTGGGACTTCGTCTATTTCTCCTTCGTAATCGGAACCTCCACGGCCGTGTCCGACGTGGCAATCACCTCATGCACGATCCGGCGGACGGCCACGGCTCATGGCCTCGTGGCATTCGTCTTCAATGTGACGATGATCGCATTGACGGTGTCGATCGCGGGCGACGCGATCTCGATCAAGTAGCGCCTATTCGGCTGCCGTGGCACGCGTGTTTTGCGCTGCCTTATGGCCAAGCGAGGCGCTGCCGTACCGCTGCTCGATGTAGTCGAGCACCATCTGCTTGAACTCGGCGGCGGCACCCGGCCCGCGCAAGGTGGTGACCTTCTTGCCTTCGACGAAGACGGGCGCGGCCGGCGTCTCGCCGGTGCCGGGCAGTGAAATGCCGATATCCGCGTGCTTGGATTCGCCCGGTCCGTTCACGATGCAGCCCATGACCGCGACGTTGAGGTTCTCGACGCCGGGATACTGGCGCTTCCACACCGGCATCTGATCGCGAATGAAGTCCTGAATGTCCCGGGCCAGTTCCTGGAATGTGGTCGAGGTGGTGCGGCCGCACCCGGGGCACGCCGCAACCAGGGGCACGAAGGCCCGGAAGCCCATGCTCTGCAGCAGTTCCTGCCCCACCTTGACCTCGAGCGACCGGTCGCCGCCGGGCTCTGGCGTCAGCGAGATGCGGATCGTATCGCCGATGCCCTGCTGCAACAGGATCGACATGGCCGCCGACGAGGCCACGATGCCTTTCGAGCCCATGCCGGCTTCGGTGAGGCCCAGATGCAGCGCGAGATCGGAGCGCTCGGCGAGCATGCGATAGACCGCGATGAGATCCTGAACTGCCGAGACCTTGGCCGAGAGCACGATCTTGTCGGCTCCCATACCGAGGTCCTGCGCACGCGCCGCAGACAGCAGCGCCGACTGCACCATGGCCTCGTGCATGACCTCGCGCGCGTCCTTCGGGTTTGCGCTCTCCGCGTTCTCGTTCATGAGCTGCGTCAGCAGTTCCTGGTCGAGGCTGCCCCAATTGACGCCGATGCGGACCGGCTTGTCGTGCTTCAGGGCGATCTCGATGATCTGGGAGAACTGCTTGTCGCGCTTGTCCTTGAAGCCGACATTGCCGGGATTGATGCGGTACTTTGCCAGCGCTTCCGCGCAATCCGGATTTTCCGCCAGGAGCTTGTGGCCGATATAGTGGAAATCGCCGATCAGCGGCACGTCCACGCCGCGCTTGTCCAGTTGGGCACGAATGAGCGGCACCGCCGCGGCCGCTTCTTCCCGATCCACGGTGATACGGACGAGTTCGGAGCCGGCGCGGGCGAGCGCCTCCACCTGGGTCACGGTCTGCCCCACATCGGCCGTGTCCGTATTGGTCATGGACTGAACCACGACCGGGGCGCCGCCGCCCATGGTCACGTTGCCGATTTTGACCGCTACGGTTTGTTTGCGTGCGATGATCGTCACATCGATCTCCTCAGGAGGCAGGATACATCACATTTGCGACGCCTGCGCTAGACTGGGACCCCTGATCGGTCACCTTGTCCGGTGCGCTCAAGTGGCTCCGCGCCTTCGCCAGCAAAGAAACGCGTCGGCGAGAAGTGCCGCCGATGCGACCGCCGCCGCCGCTACGAGCGCCGTCGCGAGGTCGGGCTTCCGGTCCGGGGTCAGCACCTGGGCAGCCTCGAGGCCGACCGCGATGGGGAGCAGCACCGCCGCCACGCGCATCGGCCGAGGGTAGGCCACGCAGGCGAGAAGCGTCAGGCCGAAGAACCCTAGAAAGTGCTCCACCAGCCAGTGCAGCCCCAGCCTCACCTGGAAATCGGCCGGACCGAGGGCGGCATAGGTCAGCCCCGCGCCGAACAGCACAAGCAGGACAACCAGCCAACGCCGCGCTCTGGTCACCGTCTCCTCAAGAGGACAGTGCGGCAGTCAGCGTCCCGACATTGTGCTTGAACATGTCGAGATAGGTCGGGGCCGAGCCGTCCGGTCCGGAAAGCGCGTCCGAATAGAGCGTCCCGCCGATCTTTGCGCCGGATTCCTTGGCGATCTGCTCAAGCATCTTGGTGTTGGTGATGTTCTCCAGGAAAACCGCGGGGATCTTGTCCTCACGGATCTGGCGAATGATCTTGGCCACGTCCTTGGCCGACGGTTCGCTGGCCGTGCTCACGCCCTCGGGAGCCAGAATCTCCAAACCATAGGCGTCGCCGAAATAGCCGAACGCGTCGTGGCTGGTGATGATCCGGCGGCGCGACTGCGGCAACGCATCGAGCGCCGTCTTCACCGCCGTATTTTCGGCCTTCAGGGCCGCGAGATATTTATCCGCATTGGCCTCATACACCGCCTTGCCGCCGGGATCAGCGGCAATCAGCCCGTCACGGATATTGGCGACGTAAATCTCGCCGTTGGCGAGGTCCTGCCATGCATGCGGGTCCATGCCCCCGTGGTGATGATGGTCGCCTTCGGCATGCTCTTCGTGATCGTCGTCCTGATCTTCGTGCTTGGCGTGCTCCTCATGATCGCCGTCGTGATCATGCTCGTCCTCAGCATGCTCGTCATGATCCTCGTGCTTTTCGTCCATCTTGCGCGGCTTGACGCCTGTGCTGGCGACAACGGTGGCCCCCTTGAAGCCCGAAGACGTCTCGAGCCGTTCCATCCAGCCCTCGAAGCCGAGGCCGTTGACGAAGAAGACATCCGCCCCGGCCAGCTTCTTGGCGTCGGCGGGCGTGGGACTGAACTCGTGGGCATCGCCGTCGGGACCGACGAGCTCGGCCACTTCGACGCGGTCGCCCCCCACGTTCTTCACCATGTCGGCGAGAATGCTGAACGAGGCGACGGCTTTCACCTTGTCGGCCGCCTGCGCGGAGGACGAGATGCCAAATGCGAGCGAGGCGGCGGCGAGAATGGGTATCAATCGGGAACGCATGATCGGAATACTCCGTGTGATGATTGTTGAGAGGACTAGGCTTCCAAGTGTCTGCGCGGCATCAGCCTCCAGAGTGCGCCGCCCCGCGTACCCGCAAACATCGAGAAGAGATAGAACACGCCGCAGGCCAGAATAACGGTCGGCCCTGTCGGCGCGCTGAAATGATAGGAGATAAGCAGCCCGGCGACGCTCGACACGAAAGCGACCGTGATGGCAACGGCGATCATCCCGCCCGCGCCATCCACCCAGAACCGCGAACTGATGGCCGGGAGCAGCATGATGCCGACGGCCATCAACGTCCCGAGCGCCTGAAACCCAGCCACCAGATTGAGCACCACGAGCACCAGGAAGATCAGATGCGTCGGTGAACTCCAGCGGCTCACGGACCGCAAATAGTGCGGATCGAAGCACTCGAGGACCAAAGGCCGATAAATCACGGCCAGGGTGATGAGCGAAACGGTGGCGATCGAGGCGACGAGAAGCAGGGCTGCATCGTCCAACGCAAGCACCGACCCGAACAGCACATGGAGCAAGTCCACATTAGTGCCGTGTACGGAAACCAGGAACACGCCAAGCGCCAGCGAGAGCAGATAGAAACCGGCGAGGCTCGCATCCTCCCGGATGACACGCGAGCGCGCCACCGAGCCTGCCGCCACGGCCACCGCGAGACCCGCGGCGAAACCACCGAGGCTCATGGCAAAGAGCGAGAGGCCCGCCAGTAGATAGCCGAGGGCGGCACCCGGCAGGATCGCATGGCCCATGGCATCGCCCATCAGGCTCATGCGGCGCAGCATCAGAAAGACTCCGATCGGCGGCGCCGTCATGGAGATGGCGAGGGACCCCACCAGCGCGCGGCGCATGAAGGCAAACTCGACAAACGGTTGTACGAGAGCATCGATCATGCGGTTTCGCGTGCCTCGTCGTGCTCGCAGATCGCAGCGCGCTCATTGTAACTCTCGTTGAACTGGCGCGAGAGATCGAGGTTGACCGGCGTGAGCACCTCCGGCGTCGGCCCCCAAGCCAGAACCTCGCGTGCCAGCAGCAGGGTTTGCGGAAAATACCGGCGCACGAGTTCGATATCGTGCAGCACGGCAACGACCGTCCGCCCCTCCGCGTGCCAGCGTTCGATCAGGCCGATGAGATCGGAAATGGTCCTGGCGTCGACCGCGCGGAACGGCTCGTCCAGAAGAATGACCTTCGCATCCTGCAACAGGAGCCGCGCGAACAAGACACGCTGAAACTGTCCCCCCGACAAGGCGCCGACGGGGCGTGCCGCCAGTCCCGACAAATGAACAGCCTCAAGCGCTTCGTTGACGCGCGCGCTTCCGGCACGGTCGAGCCCACCCGAGGCGCCGATCTCGCGCCACAGCCCCATCGCAACGCAGTCGAAGACGGAAATGGGAAAGCTGCGGTCGATTTCGACCACCTGGGGCAGATAGGCGATGTCGTGCTTGAGGTGGCCATGGAGATCGATGCGCCCGCTGAGCGGCTTCAACTCGCCGACCATGGCTTTGAGCAGGGTGGATTTGCCGGCCCCGTTCGACCCCACAACGGCGAGAAGCGCGCCTTGCGCCACGTCGCCGGTAATGTGGTGCACGGCCGGGTGGCGGTCGTAGCCGAGCGTCAGGTTCTCGAAGCTGACCGCCGGTGCCAACGTCGTCGCAGACGGTACCTTCTCGGAGGGCGCCCTCACTGCAGCGCCCAGAGGACGGCGAGCCAGAGCACGGCAAGCATCAGTGCGACCAACGCTAGCCGCTGGCCCGTCGATGCGCGCAACAGCGAGAAGCCCGGTGTGTAGGCGTGAAGTTGCACGCTTGGCTGTGGCTCCAAGGAGTCATCCCGTGGCACGGCGACGGCCCTTCCGAAGTTGTTTTCTAGGCGGGCGCGGCCTGTGCGGGCCTGCACGCCTCGCACAACCCGGCGATCTCCAACGTAACCTGCTCAGGCGTGATCTCGGCGGGGGCGAGGCCGAGCAGCCGCGCCTGTTCCTTCTTCCCGAGGGGAATCTCCACGACCTTGTCGCACGCCCGGCAGATCGCAAAAGCGAACCGCCCGTCGCAGGCGCCATGCCCGCAGGCGATGAAGGCAGAGCGCGATTCGAGCCGATGCACCATGCCCTTCTTCATCAGATCGTTCAGGGCGCGGTAGACGGTCGGCGGATGCGCGATTCCCGATTTCCGGACCCGGTCGAGAATGGCGTAGGCGCTCATCGGCTCGCCCGCTTCGCGCAGACAACCAAGGATCTTCGTCTGGTTGGGCGAGAGCTTGGGGGTAACGCCCGAGCCGGCATGATGATGGGCTGCAGTCATATCGATGATATAACATAACAGCGCCGTGTTGCGTCAAGGGAGAATACCGGCGGCACAGGCACGCCCTCTAGTTGGCGGTCGGTCGCTGCCGTCGGCGCGCATTGGCGAGCCCGTGATGCGGCGGTGCACCGAAGATGCGGCGGAACTCCGCGAAAAATGCGGCTGGTCGGAGAAACCCGCCGCATGAGCCGCATCCGTCAGGTTCGATCCGTCGAGCACGGCAGAGATGGCCGCCCGCATGCGGCACCAGCCACGGTAGCGCCGGTACGGAACCCCGACCTCCTGTGTGAAGAGATGCTGAAAACGCGAGGCGGACAGCTTGGCGACCGCCGCTGCGCTGTCCGCGCGATCGAAAGCCAAATGGTCCTGGCGGAGACTGCGCAACACGCGCCGGACACGCGGATCGATGGCCCCGGCACGCGCCTCTGCGAAGCCCGCGAGATCCTCCAGAGCTTCCGACAGCCAGGCGGCGCTATCGCTGTCCTCGAACGATTGCCGCAAGACGGATACCTCGCCGCCTTGGCCGACGAGAGCCCCCTGCTCCGATCGTGCCGGTCCCACGAGCCGGTGCATTTCTCCCACCGTGAGCCGCCCCGGCTCTGCATAGAGCACCGCGAGCGGGGAGCCGCCCATATCGAATTCGTAGGGAAGTCCCGCAGGCACGACGGCACTGCGGCAGCGCTGCCAGGCGCCGTCGCCAATGCGCAGCGAGAAACGCTCATACAGTCCGGCGAGGAAAACGGGCACGCTGTGGCTGTGGCGCGCATTGCGCCCAAGGGCGCCGGCGAACAGCGATAGGCCCTCGCTCACATGCCAAACCGGCTGGGCATCAGCGGCGCTTGTCGTAGCACGTTCGTTCAAGTCCTTGGCGCCTTCCCTCCAATACCATCCGCGGCTCATTGATACGGAGGAAAACGCGCATGTCGACCCTGGACCTTACCCGCCGCCACTTCTTGACGGGCGCAGGCACAGCAGCTGCAGCGGCGCTTGTCGGCGTGCCGGGTCCCGCGATGGCCGCCGCGCCGATGCTGGGCCCGGTCGTGCCCAAGATCTATAGGTTCAAGCTCGGCGGTTTCGAAGCGACGATGATCGCCGACTCGGATGCCTTCGTTGACGGTCCCTGGCCGCTTATCGGCGGCAATGTCGAGCAGTCCGAGGTGGCGCAGGTCATGAATGCGAATCTGCTCCCCGCGAACAAGTACCAGCCCGGCTTCACGCCGATGGTGATCAATACCGGCAAGGAAGTGGTGATCTTCGACACCGGCAATGGTGAACGCGGTTTCGTCCCGCGCCCCAATGGCGGTTGGCTGGCGCAGCAGCTTGAGCCCGCGGGCTTCAAGCCCGAGCAGATCGATGTGGTCGTTCTCTCGCACGGCCACCCGGATCACATCGGCGGTCTCGTCGAGAACGGTAAGCTGCTTTTCCCCAACGCCCGTTATGTCACGGGCGCCGTCGACTACGACTATTGGAGCAGCGACCGCCCCGCCGGAGACCTGGCGCAACAGGCAGCTCTCTATCGCGACTATGTCGTCCCTCTGGCGGAGAGGACCACGTTCCTCAAACCGGGTGACGAGGTCGTGCCAGGCATCCGCGCGATCGAGGCGTTCGGCCACACGCCCGGCCATCTCGGTTTCGACATCGAGAGCGACGGCAAGCGGCTGGTGTTCTGGGGCGACTGCGCACACCACCAGGTCGCATCACTTGCGCGGCCGGACTGGCATTGCGTCTTCGACATCGACAAGGAGCAAGCCGCCAAGACCCGTGCCCGGATGTTCGACATGGTCGCGACCGATCGCGTCGCGGTCAGTGGTTTTCATATGCCCTTTCCCTCGCTGGGCTATGTCGAACGGCGGACGGATGGCGGCTACCGCTGGCTTCCACATTCCTATCAACTCAAGGTTTAATATCCCGATCGTGACTTGATCCGGGGGCGCTCTCGGCCTGCAATGAGCGCATGGGAAGCCGGATCGCGATCATCGACGCGGACATCACCACGCTCGACGTGGACGCCATCGTCAACGCCGCCAACGAGGCGCTGGCGCCGGGCGGCGGGGTCTGCGGCGCGATCCACCGCAAAGCGGGCTCCGAACTCGCAGCGGCCTGCGCCGCAATCGGTGGCTGCCCCACGGGAGAGTCGAGACTCACACCGGGGTTCGGCCTGCCCGCCCAATACGTGATCCACAGCGTGGGCCCCATATGGGGTGGCGGCGAGCGCGGCGAAGGTGCAAAGCTCGCGAGCTGCTACCGAACAGCACTGCTCCTTGCCGCCGAAAACGGTCTTGGCTCTATTGCCTTTCCGGCCATCTCGACCGAAATCTACGGATTCCCGTCCGACCGGGCAGCACTGATCGCCCTGCGGACCGTCCGCGAGACCTTGCCGGAGGTGCCCGGCGTCGCACGCGTGGTGTTCTGCTGCTTTGGAAGCGAGTCCCGCGCGCTGCACGAAGCCGCGCTGGCTGCCACCGGGGACGCATGAACGCAGACGCGACACGCCCGGCAATCGTTTGGTTCCGCAAGGAGCTGCGCCTCGCCGATCACCCCGCGCTGACCGCTGCCGTGCAGGCAGGCTTACCCGTCCTGCCACTCTACATTCACGACGTCGAAACGCCTGGTGCTGTGCGCCCCGGCGGGGCATCGCGCTGGTGGCTGCATGAAAGTCTCAAAGCGCTGGATGCATCGCTGTCGGAGCTTGGAGGCGCGCTTGTCGTGCGGGCCGGACGGACACGCGGCGTCTTGACCGAGATCCTTCGCGAGACAAACGCCACCGCGATCCATGCCACGCAAAGCTATGAGCCGTTCGGCACGCGATGCGAGGCCGATGTCGATGCCCTGTGCCGCAAACATGGCGTCGAGTTTCACCTGCATCGCGGGCGGCTTCTCTTTGCGCCCGAGGACGTCGTCACCAAGGACGGCCGCCCCTACCGTGTGTTCACGCCGTTCTGGAAATCCTGTTTTGCCCAACCCGCGCCTCCTACCCCCGGCGCGACACCTAAACTGAACAGCTTCGCGGAAGCGCTGAGCCTGCCCCTGGCCGCGTTGAAACTCCAGCCGTCGCGACCCGATTGGGCCGGCGGCTTGCGGGCAACATGGACCCCCGGCGAGTTGGCCGCGCAGGAAGCGCTTACCGAATTCATCGACGTGCGGATCGCGCCTACGCCACGCAACGGGATGCCTTGCCCGGCACGCCAACGTCGCTCCTTTCGCCATACCTGCATTTCGGCGAGATCAGCCCGGCGCAGGTCTGGCACGCGGTCTCCCACGCGATCGACGCGGAGGGCGGCGCCATCGAGAAGGGGGCGAACGCCTTCCTGCGCGAGATCGGCTGGCGCGAGTTCTCCTACCACCTCCTGCACAGCTTCCCGGACCTGCCCCATGAGCCCCTGCGGCCGGAATTCAAGGACTTCCCCTGGCGCGACGACAAGAAGACGCTGACTGCCTGGCAACGCGGCCAGACGGGCTACCCGGTTGTGGATGCGGCCATGCGCCAACTTTGGGAAACAGGTTGGATGCCGAACCGCGCGCGCATGGTCGTGGCGTCGTTCCTCGTGAAGCATCTACTCCTGCCCTGGCACGTCGGCGCGGCTTGGTTCTGGGACACGCTGGTGGACGCCGACCTCGCCAACAATTCGGCGAGCTGGCAGTGGGTGTCCGGCTGCGGCGCGGACGCGGCGCCCTATTTCCGCATCTTCAATCCGATCCTCCAGGGTCAGAAGTTCGATCCCGAAGGCGAGTATGTGCGGACCTGGGTTCCCGAACTAGCGGAACTCCCGGCGGACGAGATCCACGCGCCCTGGGACGTTCCGCCAACCGTCCTAGCGGCCGCGGGCGTGGTGCTGGGGAAGGACTATCCCGAGCCGATCGTCGATCACGCGGCCGCGCGGGCGCGCGCCCTCCGCGCCCTCGAAAGCATAAAATAGCGCTCACCAGGCCCGCGGCAGCGTATCCGTCTTGAGCTGATCCTTGAGCCGCACGATCCGGCCATAGGCGTCCTCGATACGCTTCTCGCTCAGGCGCCCATCGCAGACGGCGTCCGAGAGCGCCCGGTGAATGCGCCGGCCGAACTCCGGGTCGTCACGCTTGATGTTGGAGAACACCACGATATCGGTGCCGGCTTTGAGCGCCCGCACCGCGCTCTTCCGGCGTGAAGCGCTCGCGTATCGCGCCCATCTCCATGTCGTCGCTGACGATCACGCCGTCGAAGCCGAGCCCGTTGGGAGCCCGCAGCGCCTCCACCGCCTTGGCCGACAGCGATGCGGGCAATCCTTCCAGGTCGCTGAAACGCGGGTGATAGAGATGGCCCATCATGACCGCATCGAGCAGGCCTTGGAGCTCGAGGCGCCTATAGGGATCGAGTTCCTCGTCGCGCCAGGTTTGCGACACGTCCGGGAGCGTGCGGTGGCTGTCGACGGAACTCGACCCGTGCCCCGGGAAATGCTTCGCGACGGTTGCGACATTCGCCGCATGGTGCGCATTCACGAAGGCGGCGGCCATGGGCGAGACGATGTCGGCACTGTCACCGAAGCTGCGCCCCCGCGCGCCGATCACGGGATTGTCCGGGTTGGTGTTCACGTCGACCACGGGGCCGAGATTCATGTTGAAGCCGAGCCCGGCGAGCTCGACCGCCATTTGCCTGTAGATCTCCTCGGCCACGTCCTGCGCATCAAGACCGAGATTGCCGCCGACCAGCTTGGCCGACGGGAACCACTCGAAGCCCTTCCTGGCCCGAAGGCGCTGGACCGCGCCCCCCTCCTGATCCACGGCGATGAAGGGCGGCAGATCGAACCGGGTACCGCGCAGTGCATCGATCAGCGCCTTGAGCTGGGCCTTGTCGGCGATGTTTTTCGGGAACAGAACCACGCCGCCAATCGTTCCATCGCGCAACTGCGCCGATACGGCCTCAACGCCAAGGTCCCCCGTTTGCCGTCCGGGAAAGCCCATCATGATGGTTTGACCGATCATCATGCTGAGCCGTTCCGATGCGCAATCGTCCACGGCGACCGCATGCGGAGAGCCGGTTTCGCCGGTCGCATAGTGTCGGTCCGCCGCGGCAACGCGGGGGGCAAGAATGCAGACCGAGAGCAAAGCCACCGCGAGAAGCGCGGGCGCCATGTTAGGGATAAGGCAGGATCGCATTGGCATCGGAGCCGAATTTAAGGGCGAATCTTGCAAGGAATTTGAATAGGGTGCCGCGCGAACCAAGAGCGCGGGCACGCCGCTTCACCCCGCCGGCGAGAATACAACCATGTGGATGAGTAGAATGAACTACAAATCGATCGGGTCGCTCGCGGCCATCTGCGCTCTCCTCCTGACGATTGCCAGCAGCGCGAGCGCCCAGACCGAAACACCGGACGAGACTGCGGCGGAGACGGACGTAGGCGCAGGCGAAGAGACCGGTGCGGAAGCGGCCCCCGAAGCCACTCCCATTTCCGACGAGGACTTCGCTAAGAGCCTGGTCGGCAAGACCTACACGGGCAGTTTCGAACTCGACGGCTGGACCAATGTTGGCGGCGGCCTCGTTCTGCCACCCTTTTACGTACAGCACTACAGCCGCGAGGACGGCACGGTTCTGGTGCTGACGGCCAAATCGGCTGAGGAGGACGGCTCATCCTCGGATTTCGAGATCACCGATGCGCTGACCACCGACAAGCCGCATAAGGGGTATACCTTCTCCACGGCCTGCATGAAGGGCGAGGACTTCACGCTGCGCTATATGGGCGAGGCCAGCGGCAAGGATGGGGCGGAATGGTGGACCAATCTTCGCAAGGCTTGGGAAATCGATGTGGAGACCGGCAAGATCTCATCCGTCAATGCGAGAGGCGTGAAATGCACCAACCCCAATTGGTAGCGGACTCTCCGTTTTCAGCCCCGCCAACGGCCGTTAGCAAATCCGACGCATGACCGAATTGTTTCATGACTGAACTGCTCTTTGTACTGACATTGGGCGCCGCCTTGTGCACGGCGCTGCTCGCCGGAACCTTCTTCGCCTTCTCCATGTTTTTCATGCGGGCGCTGGGCGGCCTTGCGGCGGAGCGGGGGATCGTCGCCATGCAGGCGACCGTTCTCGCCATCAAGAAGCCGATCTTCCTGGTCCTCTTCTTTGGAACGGCCCTGCTGTGCCTTGTGCTCGGCGTCACGACGATCTTGGCTTGGCGTGAGGTCTACGCACATTACGCCTTCGCGGGCGCGGCCTTGTTTCTTGTCGGCGGTTTCGGCGTCACCATGCTGCGCAGCGTGCCGCTGAACAATGCGCTGCTCGCCTGGTCGCCGGACAACAAAGACGTCATCGAGCGGTGGCGCCGCTACCGCCTGAACTGGGTGCGCTGGAACCATGTGCGCGCTATCTCGACGCTCCTGGCGTGCGCCTGTTTAGTCCTGGCGCTGGCCGGCATGGGACTGCCGTTCTGAGCGCACTGGACTAGTCCCAGTCCGGCACCGTTTCTGCTGCCGCGAGCGCGGCCATGCGCGCTTCATAAGCCGTCATAAACTCCCGCCGGGATTGAGCACCGTCGAATTCCCCGCCGAACAGCGCCTCGCCCACGCTGACGGTGCAGTTGAACGGCACCAGCAAGGACGACCCGCGCGGCAGCGCCTTGCCGAAGCCATGCATGTAGACGGGCACGACGGGAACGCCGGGACGCGATACGGCCAACTGGCCGACGCCGGTCTTGAACCGGCCCAGCGCCTCCGGTTCGCCGCGCGAGCCCTCCGGGAACAGGATCAGGATCTCGCCGCGATCAAACGCCTCCTCGAGCGCGGCAAGCGGGTCGGCGCCCTTGCGGACTTTCGCACGCTCGAGCGGAATGATCCCGACGACGTCCCGCGCGAACCAGCTGCGCACCTTGCCGGACAGAAAATAGTCCGCCGCCGCGACGGGACGCAGCTTCGGCAGGAGCGACAACGGCATCAGCGACATCAAAGCCAGCGTATCCAGATGGGAGTTGTGATTGGCCGCGATGATTGCCGGCCCTTTCGTCGGGAGCCGCTCGCGATGGCGGACGGTAAGGCCGAGCCCCAGCAGGATCGCGCCGCGCACCACGACGCCGAAAAACAGAAACCGCAGGATCCTCGTCATGACTGTCATCGCGGCTCGGACTACGGCGTGAAGAAATAGCGGAAGAAATGGAAGAAGGCGGGCGCGGCATAGGTCAGGCTATCGACCCGGTCGAGAATGCCGCCATGGCCGGGGATCAGCCCGCCGGCGTCCTTCACACCCAGATCGCGTTTGACCGCCGAAATATTGATATCGCCGAGAAATCCAGCAACGCCGATGACGCCACCGGCGAGCGCCGACCATGCGTGATCCATGGGCGTCAGATACGGCCCCACGAACGTTGCGACGGCGACGGTGGTTAGCACACCGCCGATCAACCCTTCCCAGGTCTTCTTCGGGCTCACATGGGGCGTCACCTTGTGCCGCCCGAAAAGCTTGCCCCAGACATACTGGGCCACGTCGTTGAACTGCGCCAAGACCACGACGAAGAACAAGAGCCCGACGCCGCCCGCGACCGGATTGTGCACCTCACCCGAGACCAACAGCATGGCCAGGTGACTGAGGCAGAAGACCGTGAGCATGAGCCCCCAGGACAGGGTCCCCACCGCCCGCAGGAAATTCTGCGTCTCGCCGCGCAGCGCCATGAGCGCTGGAAACAGCAGAAACATCCACACCGGCACGAACACGAGGAACATGTTGTACCAATCGATGCCAGCCCAAAGATATTGGATCGGCACGGCGAGATAGGCGAACAGCAGCAGCCCGCGATCGATCCGTCGCGTTGGGATGAGCGACAGATATTCCTTCAAAGCGAGATAGGAGATGATCGCGAGGAACACGATCGCGACGATCTGGTTCGCGGCGATCGCGAAGGTGAAGGCCCCGATCATCCACCACCACGAGGCCGTGCGGTCGATCAGCTCCCGGTAGTCGCCCGAACCGCGCGCAGAGAGCACGAGCACGATTCCCGTCGCAACCACCAACACCGCCCAAACCGCAAGAGTCGCCACAACCACATGCTGCGGCAAATCGAAGGTAGTGCCGAGCCACTGAATCATTGCGCGGCCTCCGCGAGGGCCCGGCGCGCGCGATTCCACACGGTGAGAATAGCGAGCGCCAACATCGCGGCGAGAACGAGCGTCGTCCACAGGCCGGGCGTCAGGCCGATCCCCAGCAACACCGCCAGCGCACCGAAAGCGAAGGCCCGGTCGCTCTTGCCGAACGGCCCGTCGTAGCGCCGCGAGGCCCCGATCATAGGCCCCAAGACGCCGACCATCTCCGCGATGACGCTCACAATGACCACAAGCACCACGAGGGGCGCGTTCACCCCGGCGATCAAGGCGAAAGGCAGATACAGGGCCGCGTCCGACACCACGTCTGAGAGTTCGTTGAATAGAGCGCCCACAGGGGTCTTCTGGCCGTGCTCCTTCGCCATGATCCCGTCGATCGCGTTGAGCGCCATGCGGACGAACAAGGTGATCGGCAGCAGAAGAAGCGGCCAGCGCGCGTCGGGCCACAGTGCAATCGCCGCGCCTTGGGCCACACTGAGGATAAGCGCGGCAAGCGTCACGCCGTTGGCGGTCGCTCCGATATGCACGAGACGGCCGGCGATCGGCCGGAGCAGTGCCTGAAATCTCGGCTTCAGATCGTAGATCGTGGCCAATTCGGTCGAACGCCTCCCGCGCTATCAGCGAATCCAGTCGATGGCAGTATAGATCAGCGCGGCGATGCTCGCGGCGCATGGCACCGTGACGGCCCATGTCGCTACGATCCCGATGACGTGCGAGCGGCGCACAAGCTTGCGCCGGCGCATCTCGTCCGGCGTCGCAGGCAGAGCGGACGCCGAGCGGCGTCCCTTTTTCGTGAGGATGTAATAGCGCCGGCGGCGGCTATAGCGCGCCGCGTATTCCCGGAAGAATCCGATGCCGAACACGGCGCCGACGACGGTCTGCGTCGTCGAAACAGGCATCCCGAGTTCGGAGGCGACAAGGACCGTGAGAGCGGCTGCGAGCGCCACGCAAAAAGCCCGCATCGGGTTCATTCGTGTGATTTGCTCGCCCACCACTCGGACGATTCTCGGCCCGAACAGGAACAGGCCGAGACTGATGCCGACCGCACCGATAAGCATGACCCAGAGCGGAACCCCAGCGAGGCCCAAGAGTTCCGGCCGGCCGGCGTTCTCCAGCACGGCGGCGAGCGGCGCCACGGCATTTGCCACATCGTTCGAGCCATGCGCGAAGGAGAGGAGACAGGCCGCGAAGATAAGCGGTGGACGGAACATCTGCCGGACGTTCTGATTGCGGTTCTCCATACCCTCGGACTGTGCATACACCCAGGGCCCCGCGAGCAGATAGACAAGCCCGAAAACCGGCACACTCACAAACAGGACCACGTGGTGCCCCAAGCCCCAGACGTCACCGAAGACGTTTAGCGAGATGAAGGCAAAAAACACCGCCGCCATGAGCGCGACGAGAACGGGCACCCATCGGCGTACCGCCGCGATCTTGTCGGGCTTGTAGATCATGTTGATCTCGATGAAGGCGACGAGACAGGCCGCGATGACGGCGCCCGCAAGCGGCGACAGCATCCAAGCGGCAAAAACCTCAGCCACCACCCGCCAGTCGATCGCGGTCGATCCGAGCCCGATAAGCCCCGCACCGAGAACACCGCCGACGATCGCGTGGGTCGTCGAGATGGGCGCGCCCACATAGGTGGCGAGGTGAACCCACAAGGCCGCGGCCAGCATGGCCGACATCATGACCCAGACGAAGACGTCCGTGTTCGGCAGAAGTGCCGGATCGATCAAACCTTCAGATATCGTCTCGACCACGTCGCCGCCGGCAATCAGCGCGCCGGCGCATTCGAAGATGGCCGCAAGCGCGAGCGCCCCCGTCATGGTGAGTGCGCGGGCGCCCACCGCGGGGCCGACATTGTTCGCAACGTCGTTGGCGCCGATCGTCAGCGCCAGATAGCCGCCGATCACGGCGGCGAGAACCAGCACCAGTCCCGTTTGACCGGTCACGGCGTGACTGTCCGCGAGGAGACCGGCCGCCAGCAGGAAGGCGAAAGTCGCAGCGAGAGCGATGTAGTTGCGGGAGGCCGCGCGCGTCGCCTCCTCGAGCCGCTCGATCTTGCGAAGGTCTTTGTCCAGCGGCGTGCCGGGCTCAAGCGCGCGGCGACGGAACGAGGCGGCGCCAACGCGCAACCGGACGACCCGGTCCGCACGTTTTCTCTTAGCGCCGTTTCCCTTTTCCGCCATGCACCCCTACCCCCGGCTTGGCCAATCCATCCATCTGGGCATTCGAGCACACGGACTCAATGGCCTCGCGGCGCGCCGCGAGGCGAAATCCCCTGCCGTTTCGGTTACCTACGCGGCCTTGAGATGGAAAACGCTGCGCAACAATGACGCCAGTTCGCGTCCGCGACAAGTGATGCCGCTTCATCTGGCGAGGCCCAACGAACCTTACGGGAATTCTTCTCCTGCCAGTCTGCCTCGTGCGTCTTGACGCTCAGCCGGTATACGTCGACGACGCATTTCGCCCAGGAATAGAAATGCAGCCGCTTGGTGTAGGTGTACGAACCGATCGGCGTCTTATCGATCTTGCCGGTGACACCCGCCTCCTCGGCAGCTTCGGTGGCGGCCAGTTCACTGTCGGGCACGCCCTGCTTCGGCCATCCTCGTGGAATGGTCCAACGGCCGCGGCCACGCGTGGTGATGAGAAGCACCCGCGGACCATCCGGGGTCTCCACAACAGGCAACGCCGCGATTTGTTTCAATGGCTCGCTCATCCGTCCTCGTCTACTTGGGACGCAACCAACAACGCCTCGACCTGGGGCAAGATCTTGTCAACGATGACGGTGACACCCTTTCCGTTCGGGTGAATTCCGTCCTTCTGCATCAAGTCCGCGTTGAGCGCGGCCCCTTCGAGAAAGAAGGGATACAGGGGTACATTATACCGCTCGGCCAGGGTCGGATAAATCGCACCAAAGGCGGTTACGTACTCTTTCCCCAGATTCCGCGGCGCTTCCATACCTGCCAACAAAACAGGCAACTTCTTTTCCTGAAGCTTCTCTAGGATCTCCGCCAGCGCCGCCTTGGTGGCATCGGGTGGTAGCCCCTGGAGGGCATCGTTGCCGCCCAGCTCGACAATGACGGCGTCCGTATCGTCGTCCAGAGCCCAGTCGAGCCGCCGCAGCGCCTGTGTCGTGTCACCGGACACGCCAGCATTCACCACGCGAACATTGTGGCTGCGCTTTCGCAACGCTGTTTCGAGTTGCGATGGGAACGCTTGATCGTTCGGAAGGCCGTAGCCCGACGTCAGGCTGTCTCCGAAAGCCACGATCACGGTCTCGTCTTGATCCGCCTGCACGTTGGCGGCAAGGCAAACCATGCCGATCCACCCCGCCGCGAGGAACGCAGCGAGAGGGCGAAAACGAACTTTTGCGCGTTTCATCATTTCGACCTGTTTGGCCCTACTCTATGCCGCTACGGTACGGGCTCGCATTATCGCGCCCGCATTCTCTCAGACGCAATGACACCCCGAGACCCTTTCCGACCATGGACCAGACCCTGAGACAGCCCCACGCGATAGAGCTTGAAGACGTTCATGTCACGCTTCCATCGCGCGCGGGCGCCGTGGCGATCCTGCGCGGCATCGATCTAGATGTCTCGTTGGGCGAGGCTGTGGCGGTCATCGGCCCGAGCGGCTCGGGCAAGTCCACGCTCCTGATGGTCACGGCCGGCCTCGAACGAGCCACATCCGGACGCGTGACCGTGGCCGGCACGGACCTCGGCACGCTCGACGAAGATGGATTGGCCCGCCTGCGCGCCAATAAGATCGGGATCGTGTTTCAGTCCTTCCATCTCGTGCCCACGATGACCGCGATCGAGAATGTTGCGCTCCCCATGGAGTTCCTCGGTAAGGACGATGCGATGGATGCCGCCCGCGAGGCGCTCGAAGAAGTCGGGCTCTCCCATCGGACAACGCATTTCCCGGGTCAACTATCCGGCGGCGAGCAGCAGCGGGTTGCCATCGCGCGGGCGCTGTCCACGCGGCCGACCCTCATCCTCGCCGACGAACCCACCGGCAATCTGGACCTTGCGACCGGCGCCTCGATGGATCTGCTCTTCACGCTGAAAGAGCGGACGGGCGCCACGCTGCTGCTCATCACCCACGACCGCGAGCTCGCCACGCGCTGCGACCGCATCGTGAGCGTGGCCGATGGACGGATCGTGGACGACGGCGCGTCCGTGAGCGCAAGCGTATCGTGACGGCGCAAGCAACACTCGCCGACATGCCGTCGTCCTCCGGCAACCGGTCACTGGCGTTGACGATCGCTTTGCGTGAATTGCGCGCAGGCGCGGGCGGTCTCGCCGTATTCGTCCTGTGCATTGCGCTCGGCGTCGCGGCCGTCGCGGCGATCGGATCGCTGGCTGCCTCCTTCGACAAGGCGCTCGCCAATCAGGGGCGCCTGCTGATCGGTGGCGATCTGTCTTTCGAGGTCGTCCATCGCCAGGCAACGGCGGAAGAGTCAGCCGCGCTCCACGACCTCGGACAGATTTCCCAATCGGCGAGCTTCCGCGCCATGGCGCGCGGCCTGGACGCCAAGAGCGCGCTGATCGAGGTGAAGGCCGTCGACGGCGCCTACCCGCTCTATGGAGAGGTGAGCGTGATCGAGCCGGAAGCTCTCGGCCCCGCCTGGCGGGAACCGGGCACCGTGCTGGTGGAGCCGATCCTGCTGGAACGTCTCGGACTGAAGATCGGCGACACGCTGAAGATCGGCGAGGCCACGACGAAAATCGCCGGCACGCTCGGCCAGCAGCCCGACCGGCTCGCCGACCGCCTGTCCTACGGCCCCAAGGTTCTGATGTCGCGCGACACGCTGGACGAGACCGGGCTCGTGCAACCCGGCAGTCTCATTCGCTGGACCTATCGCGTAAAGCTGCCGAACGACGCGGGCACGGACCGCAAGAACCTGGATACGGTGCGCAAGGCCATGGAAGCGGCGTTTCCGCAAAGCGGCTTTGCCATCCGCGACTGGACGGACCCGGCACCGTCACTCCGGCGCGACGCCAAACGCTTCACCCAGTTCATCAATTTCGTCGGACTGACCGCCCTGCTCCTCGGCGGCATTGGCGTCGGCAACGCGATCCAGAGCTACATGGCGAAGAAACGCGACGTCATCGCCACGTTCAAATGTCTCGGGGCCACAAGCGGCCTCGTGCTCAAGGTTTATCTGATTCAAGCGGTGATGCTGGCAGGGCTCGGGATCGTCATCGGCCTGGCGCTCGGCGCGTTCGCGCCGGTTGCGATCGCGACGCTCTACGAAGACGCCCTGCCGCTGCCGCTTGCGGTCGAGCCTCATCCGATTCCGCTCATCGTCGCCGCGCTCGCGGGCCTCCTGACCATGGTCCTGTTCGTGCTGTGGCCCCTGGGCCGTGCCAGTCTTATTTCGCCGGCAAGGCTCATGCGGTCCGGACTCACGGACGAGCGGACACGCTCCGCGACGCCGTTCGCGATCGGCTCGGCCGCGGCCGGGCTCGCGCTGTTCGTGCTGGCGATCGCCTCGAGCGAAGAACGCCTCGTCACGGCGGCGATCTCCCTTGGCATCCTCGTGGCGTTCGGACTGCTGCTCGGCTTCGGAATTCTGGTGCAACGCTATGCGGCCAAGCACCGCCGCACGAAGCACCCGTCGGTTGCGCTGGCCTGGGCCAGCATCGGTGCGCCGGGGTCGCTCGCCCGCGCCATCGCCGTTTCGCTGGGCCTCGGACTCGGGCTCCTGATCGCCGTGGCCTTGATCCATGGTTCGCTGCTCACCGAGATCGAAAGTCATGTCGAGGTCGACGCCCCCGCCTATTACTTCCTCGATGTGGAGCCGGACGATCTCGCGGCGTTCGAAAAAACGGCCAAGACCATCCAGCCCGACGCCAAGATGGACAACGCGCCCATGCTGCGCGGGCGCATCGTCGAGCTCAAAGGCGTGCCTGTCCACGAAGCCGAGGTCTCGCCCGATACACGCTGGGTCATCTCCGGCGACCGCGGCCTGACCTACACGGACAGCGTGCCCGGTGCATCCGAGATCGAGGAAGGCGAGTGGTGGCCCAAGGACTATGACGGACCGCCGCTCGTGTCCTTCGACGGCGAGCTCGCGCGCGGCCTCGGGCTCGAACTCGGAGACATGGTCACCGTCAACATTCTAGGCCGCAACGTGGAAGCCAAGATCGCCTCCATGCGCAAGATCGACTGGGAATCGCTCGCCATCAATTTCGTCATGGTGTTCTCGCCGAACACGCTGCAAGGCGCGCCGCACCGGCTGGTCACCACGCTCGAATTGCCGAAGGGCTCGGCACCGGAAACAGAAGCAAAGATCATCCAGGGCTTGGCCGATCGCTTCCCGCTCGTGACGGCCATCAAGATCGGCGACATCGTCGACGCGGCGAAGTCGATGCTGGCTAAGCTCATGGCCGCGATCAGCGCAACGGCGGGCTTCACCTTGCTGATCGGCGCCGCAGTGCTCGCGGGCGCCGTATCCGCCGGCCAGCAGCGCCGGACCTATCTCGCCGTGCTGTACAAGACGCTCGGCGCCACGCGCCGGCAGATTCTGGGCGCCGAACTCATCGAGTTCGGCCTGCTCGGATTGGCGACCGCCGTTCTCGCCGTGATTATCGCCACGGTGACGGCCTGGGCGCTGTGCACCTTCGCATTCGACATCACCTTCGTCTTCGATCCGTGGGCAGCCCTTGGAACCATCGGGCTCGCGCTTGCCTTGGTCTTGTCGGTGGGGGCGATCACGACCTGGCGCGTACTTTCGGTCAAGGCGGCGCCTTATCTGCGGGCGGAGTAGAACGGCGACGCGATCGGAAACCGGCGGGAAACCGATAGAAGTTTCCGATTGCCGGGTCACGATCCCATCATCTTGCGGAAATAGCCTGAAACCCCCATATTTCACGCAAATGCGGCGTTGGCCGCGACGAAGTACGACCAACGAAACAACGGAACAAAGGACCCAATTTCATGGCGGAACTCGACAGACGTTATGAGCAGACGGTCGGACGCGCCGATGCGGGCGTGATCGACCAGGGGCTGCGCGCCTACATGCTCCGCGTCTACAACTACATGGCCTCCGGCGTGGCAATCACCGGCGTGGTCGCTTATGCGGTCTACGCGATGTCGGTGGTGACGGGCGCGGACGGCTCCATCACGGGGCTCACCTCGTTCGGCAACCTCATGTTTGCCAGCGCCTTCAAGTGGGTCGTGATCTTCGCGCCGCTGGCGATGGTGTTCTTCCTATCGTTCAAGATCCAGACCCTAAGTGTCGGCACGGCTCAAATGCTGTTCTGGCTCTTCGCAGCGCTCATGGGCGCTTCGATCTCGTCGATCTTCCTCGTCTATGCGGGCGAGAGCATCGCTCGGGTGTTCTTCATCACGGCCGCCGCCTTCGGCGCGCTGTCCATGTGGGGCTACACCACGAAGAAGGACATTTCCGGCTGGGGCTCATTCCTCTTCATGGGCCTGATCGGCATCATCATCGCCTCGCTCGTGAACCTGTTTATCGGTTCGACGGCGCTGCAATTCGCAGTGTCCGTGATCGGTGTGCTGGTGTTTGCCGGCCTCACCGCCTACGACACGCAGCAGATCAAGGAGATGTACAGCGTCCAGGATGACGGGACCGTCGCCGGCAAGAAGGCTGTGATGGGCGCCCTTCGGCTCTATCTGGACTTCATCAACCTGTTCTTGATGCTGCTGCAGCTCTTCGGGTCGAGCCGCAACTAGATCTCAGCGGCCCTATTTCAGGCTGCACAAATGCAGAGAAACGAAGCCCCGGCGACACCGCCGGGGCTTTTTTCGTTGCAAAATCAGGGGTTGCACGATTGCGCCGCCACAGACGGCCGAAGTCTTGAAAAACCGCCAATCGTCGCCAGATTCTGAATTCGCGCCGGGCATCCCTCCCCGTCGCGAGGTTCCCCCCGTACGGAACCGGAGAAGCCCCGAGTCCCCCCCGTCTCCGGGGCTTCTCTACTGTCCGCTGATAGAGATTAGGCGGCTGGACCGTCAGGCCTTCACCACCCGCAAACCCTTGTCCAGAGCCCGCAAAACGCGGCTCAGATCGTGGCCGCGCTTGAGGATCAGCCCGGTGGCCGCCACCACGCTATAGGCACCCTGGCGGCGTGCCAGTTTGGGGGTCTTTTCGATACGGTAGAGCGGCATTTCCGAGGAGCGCCGGAAGATCGAGAAAACGGCTTTCTCCCTGAGCATGTCGATGGCGTAGTCGCGCCACTCGCCGCTCGCCACCATTCTTCCATAGACACTGAGAATTTGGCTGAGTTCCGCACGATCGAAGGCAATACCTTCGCGCCGCGCCGCCACCTCTGCTCCGTATGATTCGCCGCCGGCCACACGTGCCAGCGGCAAGACTATCGGCTCCGTTTCGCTCAACACGCGCCTCCTGTGACGGAACCGTCATGATGACCGTGCGGCAGGTGAATATCAAGCGACTCCCGCGCCACAGGAGCAGCCGCAGTGCTTGTAACAAAACGTAACAGAAATCACAGTTCCGCCCCGTTTCAGTCAACGGCACGCCCCAGAAATCCTTAGGATATCGAGAGTTGCCTTATGGCCCGGTCCTAGTCGAGGGATCTCGGAATATCAGCCCCCCAGCCCCCCGGGGTCTTTCGCGGGGGCCGGGCCGTTGTTTTCAGTGGCACTACTGTAGCCGGACGCTTGATTTCGGAGTCCGGGACACTTGAACCTGTAGCACGTTCAAAAGGCAACCTAGCCCCGGCCGGTGATGATCAACTCGCCGGCCGGGTGGCCCCCTCCCCCCTGGATTGAATAGTTGACCGTCACGGGCGTTTTCCGGGCCCACGAGAAGGCGTCGCGGATCTCCGGCACGTCGTTTATCGACAGGATGAAGCGTCCTCGAAGGGCCTTCAAACGGTCGCTGAGGGCCTCGAATTCGGCCCGCTCGAATAGCCCCCTCCCGTAGATATGCTCCGTGCCCCAATAGGGCGGGTCGAGATAGAACAGCGTCCCCTTGCGGTCGTAGCGATCGAGCACCTCGGCCCAGCCCAGACACTCGATAATCACGCCCGACAGGCGCTCGTGCAGCTCTTCCAGGACCGGACCCAACTTGGTCACGTCGAACGTGCCCGGCCGGCCGACGGAGACTCCGAAATTCTGCTTGTCGACCTTCCCGCCATAGGCCGTGCGCTGCAGGTAGAGAAAACGCGCCGCCCGCTGCAGGTCGGTCAGCGTCGTCGGGTCCGTGCGCGACAGCCGTTCGAACTCGCGCCGGCTGGTGAGCTGGTAGCGCAGCATGTCCATGAACGGCACGTAGTGCCGCTGGAGGATGCGGAACAGGTTCGCGACCTCGCCATTGGCGTCGTTGATGACCTCGCACTTCGCCGCCTGGCTACGCCGAAAGAAGATGCCCCCCATACCCACGAAGGGCTCCACATAGGTCTCGTGTGGCGTCCGCTCGATCATGGCCACGAGGCGCCCTGCCAGGTTCCTTTTGCCGCCCGTATAGGGCGCTGCCGGCGTCGCCGGCTTAACGTTACGCATCACTCAGGCTTTCCCTCGCGCGCGCCCGAGTCAGCATCGTCCCGCCGCCGAAAGGCGGTGGCGGGAAGCGTTGTGTCATGCTGCGCTTGGCGGGGTGTTATCTTGGCGGATGCCCCCGCTGCCGGGCTTGCCCGGCCCCGTCTCCCCTACGCCGGCACGCTGGGCCAGCGCCAATCCTCGTCGAAGTCGTCCGGAATCGGGTCCATGTCCTTCAGGTCCCGAGCGGCAATGATGACCTCCGAGGCCCAAGGCATGACGCGCTGTGCGAACAGCGCGAAGGCTTCTGCGGCCGTCAGCCCCACCTTGGCGTTGTCCATGGCAATGCCCTCGAAGGTCGGCAGCGGCGACACCCCCATGGCAATCGAAATACCCGCGTTCGACCCAATGGCGTTCCACTTGGCGATGCTCTTGTCGTCGCAGGCCCAGGACTTCCCCGTGACCGGATCAGCGAAGCCCTCGTTCAGGCGACGGTCGCGCTCGGCGTCGATCTTGGGCCGGAGCACTGCCGCCCGCTTTTCGGCGTCCTCCGCCCACTCGCCGGCTTCCGGGTCCCACGTGTCGTATGGGCCGGGTTCGTCCTTCGTCACGTCATCGGGCAATGGCCCCAATTCGTTGTGCGTGATCGACGACCCCATGGGTGCGACCAGGTTGTCCTCTTCGTCGAGGCGATCCGCCGTCAGGTAGACGGTCAACGGCAGGCGCACGCCCGTTTCGGGGTCGCGCGGCTGGTGATCCTCGACCTGCACCCAACCGCCCTCGATGAAGCAGCGCGCGTGCCCGTCCACTTCGTCGGGGGGCGCCATCGTCGTTGCATTCGCCGGCACGCCATAACGGCTGGGATCGGCGTCTGGTAAATGGCGCCGGGTCCAAACAACTTGCGCCTCGCGCGGATTGCCGGGCAGCAGCTCCCCGGTCTTCGGGTTGTAGGTCCAGATTTCCATTAGCCGAGCCTCATTTGCTTGGAGACATAGTGGTTGACCGACCGCACTTCCGAGTTCGCGGACAGGTACTTCGTTGTCTCGCCTACGGATGCGTCGAGAAAGAACGCATTTACCCTGGTGCCGCCGCTCGTTGAGGCACTCGAACCCACAGCTCCGCTAACACCAAATGCTCCAGTAGGCCCTTGAAACGGGATACCAGAACCTGCCGCAACGACAGTACCCTCGATATTCGGCGCACCGTCGATCTGTCCCGTGCCGGGGTAGTCGCCGATTTGGCCGTCACCGGCACGCGCCGAGCGGCCGGCGGCGTCGGGGTCGACACCAGCGCCGTTGTCCCACACGCGGTCGAACATGCCGCGCCGGTCAGTCAGGATCAGATCGCTGCCAGAGACCATCCAAGGGTTCCGCGCCGCACAGCGCGGGTTGTCGACAGCGCCATTCGTGATCGTCGAGCCGTCCAGGAAGATGAACCCAGGGCGCGCGACCGCATCGTAGTTTTCGACGATCTCGCCCGCCGGCGTTTGCGCCGTGTAGAGGTCCAGGAATTCGATGGGATCGGCGTCCAGCGTGCCGCCTTTCGCCGACATGCCTTGATAGATCAGCCCAGCATTCAACTGGCCTTCCTGCACCGTGACGAAGGCCCCACAATGGGCATCGAATGTCCCATAGGCCGGGGCACGGGTCATCGGCACACCGGCGCCATTCCAGACATAAATGCCCACCTCGGCCGGCGCGTCCTGCAGCCAGGCAAGGACCGTCTCACCGGCCACCATCGCCACGTCATCGATGGCAGCGCCCGGCGCGTCTAAGTCGATGTCGCCCGTCGCGGCAACGCGCACGGAGAACCCGAGACCGTCCTTGATCGTCGCCAGTGCCGTCGGGCTTTGAAGCGCCCTCGAAAGCCCCTCGAAGACGAAGGCAGTCCCCGTGCAGCGAACAATGCCGTCAAGGCCGTTCGCCACGACCATGGTCGCGCCGCCGTCGATCAGCTCGGCGCCGTTCGGGTCGATCGTTACGGCGCCGCCCGCCGCTACAACATGGCAGAACCAGTCGTTGCCGACAGTGGCCGCCGCCGGCAGCGACAGCGTGAGGGCGTCCGACGCAACGAACACCTTGCCGCGATCCTTGAAGGTCGCCGCGTAGTTCGCGGCCAACGGCTTCAGCTCGCGCGATACCGACCCCGCGTCGCCGACAAACCGGACCACGGCCGTGCCGGACAACGCGATCTTGTCCGTGCCCACGGAGCCGCTAATCTTCGAGACGATGACGTTGCGGGTGAGAAGGCCGGTCGTGGCGTTGTACGTGCCCCACCCAATTTCCATGTCCGCGCCGTCATCGACGCGATAGATGGGCGTGTCCCCCGTGACGGCGCCGGCCTCGACAGGCGTCAGAAAATTATCGTCATAAGCGGCGCCGGTCGTGATGGACCCTTGCCCGACCGTCGCGGTGAACACCCGCACATTGTTGAAGTAGCGCATGCGTTTCTCCTAGCTCGCCAATGCCTGCACGCGGGACGGCTGGCGGCGCGCGCCGACCTCCGGCGTGAACGCAGTCAGCTCGACCACCAACGGGTAGGGTTGCGAGATTGCGACACCGGTCACGACGCTAGGGGGCGGCACAATCAGATTGAGCCCCGCCGGCCGTGTGAACGTGTTTGCCTCGCCGCGCCCGGTGATCTCCGCCTCTGCCAGCGCCGGCTCCGCCTCTCGCGTTTGTTCAATGCCCATGTCGATCAGGGCGCCGACAGTGCCAATCTCCGGCGTCGGGCCGATGACCTCAATGGCTATCGGCGCTGCCATGCGGATGTCGACGCCCGTTAGAAGTTCCGGGGCGGGGGCGGCGACGGCGATGTCCAACGGCGCCGGCTGCTGGATGAGCACGCCAGCACTCACTTGCGGCGCAGGAGCGATAATCTCCAACGAGGCGAGCGGGACTAGGGCCGCCACTCCCTCTTCAGAGAGTTCGCCGAGAGCAAATTCCGCGATGGCGCCGAAACTGTCCATGGCTCCGGGTCCGCTCCCTATGCCGGCGGCGAATAGTTGAAGCGAAGGATTCCGTTGATGTGCCAGCGGACCTTGAACGCCGTGCTTTCGCCTGCTTCCTGCGCGCCGCCGAAGTCGCAATGGAGGAAGGGCACAAGGACCCCGCCGCCCGCGTCGTAGTAGACGACGAAGGCGGACGCCGGACCGATATTACCGCCCACGGCAATTTTCGAAATCTCGTCACCAGCGAACTTCGCGTCGTCGGTCGTGTCGACTGTCACCGCCGCGCCGGTTATCAGCTCGCCCCCTTCCGTCCAGCCGTTGCCGTGGACCTCATGGGCCGCGTCGACGCCGGCCGCTTCGTCGAGCGTCGTATGGGCCGCATCAAAGGCCGGTGCGGTCGCTGCCAGCAACATGACGTAGAGGCCATCCAGGTCGACCTCCTGGTTCGCCAGCAGCTTCGGCGTGTGGTTGTAGAGGCGGTAGGTGAAGGCCATTGACGGGCTCCGTTGCTATATGCTGTTTCTAAAGCCTGTGACGGTGATGTTGGCCCCGAACGCTTTCGGGTCGGCCGGATCGGGCGCCAGGATGTGCAGCTCCTGCCCGGCCTCCAACGCGAAGGCGGCAGGCGCCGCGAAGACGCCGATCTTGGCGTCGGCCGCGAACGTGACAGTTCCCACCTCCACAGATTCCGCCAGGATCAGTTCGCCGCTCGCATCGAACGCTGTGGCCGGGTCTGCCACCTTGCGGATGGAAAAGACGGCCTCGTTCTGCGGCGCAACGCGCACTCTTGCCTTCGACAGGAGCAGGCCCGCGTCGAACTCCACGTCGGTCGTGAAGAGGAACCCTTCACCGATGAGTTCGCCGCTCAGGAGGCTCCCTGGCACGCTGTAGGCGATGTCGTACCGGTCGCCGCCACCGGGGCCGCGATAGGCAAACGGCCCCGCCCACGTGCCTTCGGCCGGCGAGCTGCGCACGTACCATACCTCGGTGTCTTCCAAGAAGACGGTGAAGCCCGCATCCTCGTCGTCGTAAGCATCGCGCCCGGCCAGGTTCGCGACATAGGCGCTGAACCTCAGATTGATCGTGAAGGCGTCCCATGTGCCGGCGACCTTGAAGTAGAGCAAGCGCGTGGTCGGATCGTACCTGAAGTCGTTGTCGCGCCCTTCCGTATCGAGAGGCGTGCCGACCGTGACAAGGCCCATGCCCTTGCCGGCCAGCCGCTCCATAAGATCGGTGAACCCTTCCGCGAGTGCCCCGCCGTCGCGCAGAATGTTGACCTCGTATGCTTCGCCCGCTTCGGGGTCTGCGGTGGTCGGGCCTTGCCACGGCGCCGACAGTTCCGCCGTGAAGTCGCCCGGCCGGTCCTCTTCGTCCGCCGCGCTGGGATCGGATGCGATGAACGCCAGCACCTGCCCGACGCGCAGGAGGCTCCCACGACGCAGGATCGTGGACCAGGCGGTGCCAATGCCGGTGATGGTCGTCGACCCGTTCTCCACGGCGATGGTGCCTTCAGAGTACAGTGCAGGGATCATTGGTCTGGCTTCTCCTTCGTTGGTCGATCAGGCGCGCGGCAGCATCGAATAGAGGTAGCCGCTCGCGGCAATCGTGACGCCGCCCGGAATGGACGCCCTCACTTGAAGCCGGATCGTGTGGTTGCCGTTCGGCACCGAGCCGGGCCGAAAGCCGACCGACATGGGGATAGTGAAGGCGCCGCCCGTTGCGATCGTCGCGACCACCGATGTCTGGAACAGGGCCGACGAGGTCCCACGCAGGATGCGCCCTTCGATGTCCGCCGCCGACTGGCTGGTCGACCCGCCCAAGGACCCGGAAATAATGCCGAGGAACATCACGCCCCGCGTGCCGCTGTCCTTCTCAATATTGATCGTGCAGAGCGTTCGCCACGTCCCATTAGCGGCGCCCGACGCGCTGCCGGAATCTGCGTCCGACTGCGTGATGCCGTTCGTCACGATACGGTCGGCGGTGATCGTCCCGGCTTGGATCTTATTGGCCGTGATCGCGCCCGCCGCGATGTTGCCAGCCTGCACGGCGCCGGCGGCGATCTTCTCCGCCGTGACGGCGTTCGCCGCGATCTTCGATGCAGTCACGCTGCCGTCCACAAGCGCATCGCCTTGCACGCCGATATTGCCGGCGATCTTCACGGTGTCGTCCTGCACTTCCAGGATCGGCGCGAAGCCGGTGGCGGTCTGGACGCGGAAGGCCGTCGCCTTGATCGTCGCCACGGAACCGACGCCCGCAATAACGTCCAAGAACAGGGCGGCCGAGTCCTCGCCGTACGCGCCGGCCGCCGTCTTTGCCTCCAGCGCAATCCGCGCGGCAACGCCCGTCGGCGCCGCGTGCGCAATGAGACGGAACAGGGCGGACGCCGCGCCTTCCCCGTTCTCGGCGAAGACCTGGCCGAACAGCGTGGCGAGTGCGTTGTGCTTATCGTCGACCTCCGCAATCTGCCCTATGAGCGACGCGGCCGCATCGTCCAGCGCCGCCTCGACACTCTGGATCGCCGCCGCGCGCGCCTGCTTCTCGGTGACCACCTCTTCCGACACGACATTGACCGCCGCGCCTTGGGTCGCCTGGTATGCCTGGTCCTGGTCGTCGAGCTTGGCGATTTGACCCAGCAAATAGTGGGCGAGGTTCGTCAGGTCATTGACCAGGGCATCGCGCACGGTCGCGATGGCCGCCTGCGAGGCGGTGTCGAGCTGCGCCATGCGCGCGTTCACGGCCGCGTTGAAGTCGTTCTGGCTGAAGCGGATGTCCGGCGTGACAACGGGAAGCCACGGCGTGGTCTCGGTGGCCCAGCCGTTGAAGCTTTCGAACTGCGCCTTCACTTCGTAATTCGTCGCCGGCTGCAGGTTCACGATCAGCAGCTGCCCGGCTGCCGGCTCGTAGGAGAAGGCGTAGCCAGGCTCGTCCACTTGCCCGGCGATACGGTAGGCCACGCGGATGGCCGTCACGTCCGCATCGTCGGGGTCGTCCCACGACACGCTGACGGCCGGGCGCACCGTGTTGTTCGTCCCGACATTGGCGACGCCGGCGACGGCGAAGGACCCGACTTCCTTGGGCGCCGGCCGGTCCACGTCCAACACCCCGTCCGGCTCTTCGATCAGGTCCGTCTCCGGGTCGAAATCGTAGTCGTCGTGGTCGATCTCCAGCACGGCGGCAACGCTGTCGAGCGAGTGGTCGTCGGTGACGTGTTCGACCTCGAACAGCTTGTCCTCATAGCCGTTGTGCTCGCTGGTCCACTGCAGCACGTCGCCCGGCTCAACACCCCACGCGGACGGCGGGAGCGGCAAGTTGTGCCGCCGCTCCTTGGCGGCGTTGTTCAGGAGCTGTTGCTGGAGACGCTGGAAGTGCTTGCCCGACTGAACCACGGGCACATCAAGGTCGGCGCCCACGCGTCCGTCCGCGCTGATGCGCGACGCGTCGAAACGCGGGGGCCCGACGCGCGTGATCCAGCCGTCTTCGGGGCGCGTGTACGACCCGCTGATATAGTTCACGCGCTCGTCCAGCGGCCGGATCGGCTTCGCGGTCTCGGCCTCGTCCGCGCGCAGCACGCCGTCGTCCATCGTCAGGACGGGGAGACCAGGCGCCCCGACATAGAGCTTGTAGACGCCGCCGATCTCGAAGAGCCGGCCACCGCACGCCTTCAGTATTTCCTTGATGACCTCCAGCGGCTCGGTGTTCAGCGCGATCTCGCAGCCGCCCCAAAACTGCGGCTCGCCGTCGACGAGCGCGTCTGCCTCGTTCATAGCGGCGATCCACACGTCCAAGGGCAGGTCCGCCGCGTCGCGC
The DNA here is from genome assembly GCF_001723355.1 of Methyloceanibacter stevinii. NCBI lineage: Bacteria > Pseudomonadati > Pseudomonadota > Alphaproteobacteria > Hyphomicrobiales > Hyphomicrobiaceae > Methyloceanibacter > Methyloceanibacter stevinii. The sequence goes on from NZ_LPWE01000014.1 coordinate 49,308, forward strand.
CGGCGCCGTAGTAGAGCACGCGCGCGTCCGTGTGGTCCTTGACGTAGAGACCCCGCAGGATGTTGTAGGCGATCAGCGGCAAGTTGCGGCTGAACTCGTGCGTCTCCAGCAGCTCGAAGCGATGCTCCCCCGAACCGCCCACGGTCGAGTCCTTGCGCGGGTCGTAAAGCTTCGCGCCGTCGACCACGAAGCGCCAGCGCATCCGGCCCGGCACCTTCTCCTGGTCGTAGATCGAATGGGTGCGGACATAGGCGCGCCCCCGGCCGACCATCTTGTTCGTCCACGGACGCTTGCTGTGCAGCCCGAGCTTGGAAACCGCATAGGAATCCGCGGTCGTCTGCGAGCCGTCGAAGAAGCGCAGCGCCAGCTTGCCGTCGTAGCCGTTGACCGGTTGTCCGCGCGACCCGGACGAGGCCGCAAGCGTGACCCTTTGCCCGTCGATATAGGTCTGCACCAGGCCCGTGCAGGGAAGGTCGCTGATAGCGATTCCTTCGATCAGGTCGGAATTGTCGATCTCCCCTCGCGAGCCATACGTTTCGGCGTAGAAGAGCGACCCGCCCGTAACGAAGCGGCCGACGCCGAAGGACTGCGGAATGTCCGCATCGACACGGATGTCGAGCTGCACGCCGCCCGCCTGGACGGAACGCGACACGCCCGTCTCCGTCCGCTGCGAGGCCGTGTCGATCTTCGCGGGCTTCGGCGGGTCCGGCGCCAGCAACTGGTTCGCCACGTAGCTGACGCCGACCGAGATAAGAATCCCGCCAACCGCCGTTGCGACGGCGGCGGCCGTGCCCGTCAAGCCGACGAAGGCGACAATCGGGGCGACGAGAAAACCCGCATGGGCCTCGACCGTGCCGACCGTGAGCAACACGGCCGCGAAGACAAGGGCAATCAGGACCCGTCGCATCGAACTATTCCACACGGAACGCGCGCTCCACTTTCATTCGCGAGAGCTGCGCCAGGCCCTGTTCGCCCCTCGCCACCAACATCGCGCCGCAGATGACGCCGAGGCCGTCCGTGCCATCGGCATTGCGGAACCAGCCCCAATCGCCGTCGCACGCGGCCGACGGCGCAATCTCGGTCGCGACCGACGCGGCCACGTCGGCCATGTCCTTCCAGCCGCTGCGCACCATCACGCGCTGCGCGCCGCGCGCCGTCGAGTACCGCCCGCGCAAGTGCGAGACAGGGTCCTGCCCGGTCAGGGCCTCGGCCACACCGGCGCACCACGTCAGGCAATCCGACACGCCCCACTCGAAGGGCGTTTGACGCTCCTTCGCGAACAGTTCGAAGATCCGTCGACGGGTCGTCATCGTGGGGCCTTTCTGCCGAAGTAGATGGGCTTCTCTCGCTGCAGCGCCGTGTAGCGGTAGAGGTCGTCGTCGGGGTCGCGGTCGTGCGCCGGGCCTTGGGCGCGCGTGTCGTGCCGGCGCAGCGTCAGGACGCGCGAGGCGGACTCGCAGGTGAGGACGATGCGCGACTGGCCACCCGCTTCCGGCGTGACGATCTCCGCGTCATCGATGCGACCCCGGAACCGGGGAATGAGCGGCCCGACCAGCTCGCGCGTGTCGGGGTTGAACAGGCCCGTCTTCAGCTCGACCGGCCGCTGCGCGATCGTCGACCCGCGTACCAGCGCTTCCGCGTCGAAGTCGATCCCCGTCAGCGTGATGGACAGGCCCGGAATCGTCATGTCCCCCACGAAGGTCAGCGCCCCGAATCCGATGACCGAACCCGAACCGTGATACACGCGCCCCTCGACCTCCACGTCGCCTGCGTCCGTCCAGAACCCGGCCGGGTCCGGCGTGACCCCGTCGAGACCGAGCGCGTCGACCCACAGGAACAGGCGGCGCGCCACGAGGTTTTGCTCGAGCGCCGTTCGTTGGGCCGTCGTGAGGTCCAGCATCTAGAACAACCTCTGCATGGCGTCGAAGCTGACAGTGGTGAAGTGCGGCGGCGTCTTGGGCGCGCGGTAGCTGCCCGGCACGATGATGAACTCGGCCGACGCCCGGTAGAGCGAGACGGTAGCGGCCGCGCTCCAGCCCGTGCGCACATAGGGCGCGACTTCGACCGTGACGGCGCCGGCGCCGTCGGCGGCGTCGCCTTGCACGATCATGTGCAGCGCGCGCTTCGCGTTGCCCGCGCCATAGTCGAACGACAGATAGTCACCTTTCGACAGGACAAAGCCAGGCGGCAAGTCCTCAAGCGCGACGAGCGTGGCGGACGGCACATCTGCAAGTGTGCACTCGCCCGTGAAGGGCTGCCCGCCCACCTCCAGGCCGTCGAAGCCGTCCACATAGGCCAGCGGGAACTCTCGCATCTTGTCGTAGGCATAGAAGCTGTGGAACGACAGCAGCGAGGCGTAGAAGGCCCGGACCGCGCCGGCCTCGGCCGGGGCCATCTTGTCCGTCTGGAACGACGCGCGCCACAGTGTCGGCCCCAGCTCCTTCGCAATGACCTTGCCGGACCGCAGCGGCGTCAGCTCGGCCATCGGCTCGGGATCGAAGGACAGGCCGATCAGCGGCGCGTCGTGAAGGAAGTCACGCGGATAGCTGAGCGGGATCATCACAGCGTCCTCCGCGAGCGCGCCTCGGCCACCGTCTTGACGACGATGGACGGCAACGATTGCTTGAGGTCCGCGACGGCCGACTCAAGGCGAGCGACGGCGCCGTCGTCCGCACCGCGCGCGTCGATCGATACCGGGATGGAGACCGATGGTCCGCCACCGCTCCCAGCGTTCGGCACGATGGCACCGCCTCGGCCGGGCACGAAATACTCCGGACCACGTTCGCCAACGAGATAGGCGCGCCCGGTTTCGACAGGACCGCCCACGGCACGGGCGCCGCCGAACAGCGCTCCGATCAATCCGCCTGCGGCCGGACCGCCTGCGCCCGTACCGAAGGCCGATGCCAGCGGGCCTTCTCCGAGAAGGCTTGCCTGAAGCGCCATGCGCGCCAGGAGCTGCAGACTGTTGGCGAGTGTGTCTTGCCAACTCTCCTGCTGGAGAATGAGCCCGTCGAAGGCGTCATAGGCAATGTCGCCCATGGCGCCGATGCTGTTGTTGAAGTTCTCCTGTGCCGTGCGCGCTTCGTAGAGACGCGCCGTCTCGTCGGCGATCTGCTGCCCCATCTGCGAGCTGATGTCGACGCCGGCCGCGCGAAGATTGTTCGCTACTTCCCGCTCGGCATTCGTCGCCGCCAGGAGGTCCGCTTCGAACCGGACTTGATCCAGCACGCCAGCCGCTCGCTCTTGGATGCGCGCCCGCTCGTCTTCCAGCTCCTTCGCACGTTCCAGCGCCTCTTGTTCGCGCACCAGCTCCCGCGTCGTATCGGCGATGGAGGCACCCATTTCGGTGTTGAGCTCCACGCCCGCGCGCTTGAGGTTGTTGTAGACCTCCTGTTCCTCGTTCGTGCGCCCCAACTGTTCGCGCTCGAATTCGAGATCCTTCAGGATGCCAGCAGCCACCTTCAGGCGACCCAGTGCCCGCGCGGACGCCTCGGTGTCGCCGCTTAGTCCCTTGGCCGCGTCACGCGCCTGATCCAGTGACGAAGCGACTTCGTTGGCGTCGTCGGTCATGTCCAGAAGATCGGCGGCAACGTCCCTGAACGGCGAATCCTCCGGCAGCGCGTTCGCGATGCGAACGACCTCTGCTCGGAACTCGCGAACGTTCGGCGTGCCCTCCCTTATGGAGGCATTCCATTCGTCGATCACATCAAGGAACGGACCGACACCGCCCAGCCCAGCGGCGAACGGTCCTTCACCGGGGGCCTGCTCGGGCAGCACGAAGTCAATGCGGCCGCTCGCGTCGGCCAATGCGCGTTCCAGCTCCCGCACGTTCTGCTCGGCGCTGAACTGCAGCGCCGCGACGGTCTCGCGGCCATAGTCCTGCGCACCCTCCGCCGCCTCGCGATACTTCGTCGCGATCCGGTCAATGAGGTCTTCATGCGCTTCCAACTGCACCTGCACGTCGACCCCGGAACGCAGGAAGGCTTGCGCGGCGGCGGCGGCGGCGGCGATGGCGACGACCGCGAGGTTAAGCGGGTTCGTAACGAAGGTGGCAATCCCACCGCCGATGGCCGCGAGTGCCCCCCGGATGTTGCCGCTCGGCCCGAATATCTGGCTGATTTGCGAACCCTGCTGAACGATCAGCGTGAACGGGTTCTGCTGGCCCGTGGCGAGGCCCTGCGCCAAGTCTTGAATCTGAAACTGCAGGTTTTGCATCTGGCCGGCAGCGAGGCGCGCGCCTTTGCTCGCGCCGCCGAAGAACTCTGTGCCGCGATTGCGCGCCCTGGTGAACTGTTCGCCGGCACCGCGCGCCGCGCCGCCGACGCCGCCCAGCTTTCCTGCCGCCGCCTCGGCCTGGTCTCCCATGACGACCAGAGCCGTGCCGGTTTCCTTCGCCGCCTTGGCCGCACCCTTGGCGTTGCCGTCGATGACCAGGCTGACACGCATCGCCATTCCCTACGCTCCCTTCCGCGCGTTCAGCGCCTCGACCGCCGCACCTTCCATCACCTGGAGCGCCGCGAAGAGGTCTGGCGTCAATTCGATCCCCGCCGCGTCGAGGCCCGCACACACGCCTTGATAGTCCAGCCCCACGAACAGAAGCCCTCCATACCCGGCGACCGCACGCCATTGGCTCGCTACGACGATGAACGCCTGGACCGCTTCGACATTCTCGGCAAAGACCCCTTCGTCTTCCCCCGCCGGCGCGCCGCCGCGAAGTTCTGCGGCGATCTCCGCTTGGACCGCCGCACTCGCCCCAAACCGGCGCGCGTCTTCCAACGCCTCTTCCGGCGCGTCACGCTTCGAAAGGCCGCCCGAGACATAGGCCCGCGCGGCCCATTTCAGTTTCCCCGCGCGACCTTCGTCACGGCGGCGTAGTAGGCATTGGCGAGCCCGGCCCGCGCATAGGGCAGGCTCAAGACCGCCGCCTTCACCTCGTCGTTGAACTCAAGCGGCTTGCCGTCTCCGTCCGCCAGGTCGTCGAGCCGGTCCACGGCTGCATCCAGCATGTCGCGCGTGCCTTGCTCGGTGGTCATGTTGAACCCGGCCAACGTCTCGGTCTTCAGCACCTTGAACGTGGCCGTCAGCGTCTCGTCCTTGTGCCCCCCATCGACCGGCACTTTGATCGTCACCGGGATGGTGAATTTCGGCTCGTCGATAATCTTGAACATGCGCGCTCCTACGTGAGGGTGAGGGTGAACTGGTCGTTGCCGTCGACCGGCAACGGGGTAAGACGCAACGGCCATTCCAACGTGTCCTGCTGGTTCTCGTAGCCGGTCAGCCGCGCCAGCTCGCAGGCGGGCGCGGCCAAGGCGACGATGCGGCCGGCGACCGTGCCGTGGGTCAGCGCCAACGCCTGCGGCGTCTGCGCGACGGCCAGTGCGAACGGATCGAACGTGGTCAGCGGCAGCGCTTCGACGGTGGCCGTGATCTGTTCGGCGCGGTCGACGATGCGGATTTCCTCGCGGCCGATCAGAAGGCGCGGCTGCACGTCGTTGCCGAGGTCCAGCTCGAACGACCGCATGACGAACGCCTGGCCGCCGAGCGTGAACACCGGCGTGTTTGCCGTCGTCGCGACCTTCGGGGCCTGCCAGGCGGTGAAGTCCGGCACGGCCTGCGCCAGCTCAGTGGGGTTCGCGAAGAGCCCCGTCAGTGACCAACGGATGACCGGAACGCCTTGCGCGTTGACGCTCATCTGCGCCGTCCCCCGGCAGCCGACGATCTTGTGCAGCGTCTCGTCGATCCAGACATAGAGCGTGACGCTCTCGTGGTCGTCGGTCACGGGCGAATAGACGACGCTCGTGTCCGGCGTCACCACTTCGGCAAGCCCGCAGGCCCGCGCCAGCACGCCCCAGGCCGGCGCCGTACCGGCCGCTCCAGAGCCGACCAGCTCGGTGCTGCCGTTGAACACGGCACGAAGCCCAACCTTGAACTGGCTCTGCGCGCCAAGGTAGGGCCGCTCCAGCTCGCGGCTCACGTCCTCGCCTTCCATGGGCGACAGACTCACGTCCGTCATCAGCATGGCGTTGGCGCCGGCCGGAGTGGGGTCCGTGCCGTAGGTGCCTTCCATCTTGGCCAGGATGACCTTCTTGCGCCATTTGATCGGTTCCGCCATGGCTACTTTCCTTTCGTGTCACTCGCGGCCGGCCGCTTGGCCTTTGCCTCGGTTGTCTCGGTTGCTGCAGAGACCGGCTTCATCGCTTCGCGCGGCGCGGTCTGCGCGACGCGTCTAAGCTTCCCGGTCTCCTTGTCCTTCACGTAGCTGCCGCCCTTCATGGTCGTTCGATCCTCAATTGTGCTCTGATGGAAAAGTCCAACTGGTAGGTGACCGTGCCGGCCGTCAGACTGACAAGCCGCCCACGGTCGAGCTGGAACACGCCCTGAACGTCAGGCAGGTCCGGCGCCCAGCCGGCCAGTGCGAGAATGACGGCGGCAATGAGCGGGTCCTGTTTGTCCAGCGCACGGCCGCCGCGCACGTCGCCGGCCGAATTCGTCATGAGCACAACGCCCACGATCTCGTTGAAGTCCTGGCGGTAGAGCCCCGTCGCGGCGTCGGGCTCGCTCCCGCGCAGGCCCAATGGGAGCACGAATGCAGCGGGCATTACTTGCGGCAGGTTCCCGCCATTCACGAGCGCCGCCAGCTCCCCGGCCGGCGCGACTCTGCGCTGCAGCGTGGGGATCTCCGCATCCAACCTCTCGATGACGGGATTAACGAGCATCGCCGCCCTCCAGCTCGACATACTCCTCGGCGATAGCGACCAGCTCGGCTTCGTCTTCTTCGTCGATCCCAAGGAACGGGCGCGCCGGGATCGTCACCTGCTGCGTGAAGATTTCGCGGTCCCCGACGAAGAAGCGCAGCGCCTGCGCCGTCTTCGGACGGATGGTCGCCCCGAGCTGGTGAACCGCGGCCTGGATCGCGTTGGTGCCTACCTCTACGTGATCGTCGGACGCATCGAACGTGATGGAGCCGACCAGGAACCCGCTGTCGACGAGCGTTTTGCCGCCTTCCACGATGGCCCGGACCGACGGCGGCCATGGGTTGCCGTCCGGGTCGTGCCCAAGCTCGAAGCGGCGTTGCGTCGACGTGACGAGCGAGGCGCCCATGGCTTCGAACATCGGCTTCGGATGCTCAAGACGCGCCAGCAACGATTCTAGCGCGCTTAGCGTGGCGTCCTTGCCGTCGATGCGTATGGAGAAGCCGTCCGCCATCAGATGAACCCCTTCAGGTTCTCCGGGGTCAGCGGCCGTTCGCGATCCGTCGTGCGCACGCCCGCATCGCCGCTGGCAGCCGGCTCGATGCCTTCGACGGGGAGGCGGATCACGCCACGGCTGATGTCCTTCAGCTTGGCGAGCGCGTCGTTGTAGTCGTCCTTGACCTTCTCGTCCGGGCTCCGAACGTGAAGCTTGTAGAAGGCGATGGCCGAGGCGATGTCGACCAGCAGCGGCGGGGTCTCCGAAAGGGGCAGGCTGTAACGCCCCTTCAAATAGCCGTCGATCACGGCGTCAGCGTCGGCCAGCGCGCGATCGATCACGTCCGCGTCGACCACGCCCGTCGCCGGCACGGCGCGGTCGGTCAGGTCGACCAGGGACCGCTCCCCGAACCGTTCCGCCAAGATCGCTTGCGTGGTGTAGGTCATCGATGCGCTATGCCGCCTCGGTCGCGCGCCGCAGCTCCTGCGCCGGTGGCAGTTCCCCGGAATCGCACGCCAGGTCCGGCATGCCTTCCATGGCTGGGCCTGTGACGCGCTCGGTCGCCTCGTCAGGCTGCGTGGGCGTCGTCACGGGCTCGCCGATCGGCGCCTCGGTCCAGGACACGGCGCGGTAGACATGGAAGCGTTCGCCCGGCGTCTCTTCCGCACGCTCGCGTGCGTTTTCGTGGGCGTCGTGGAAGTTGAACTTCTGCACCTCGTTGTTCTCGGTGTCCCAGGTCGGCTCGGCTTCCTCGCCGCAGACGATGTAGTGATCCTTCATTTCAGCTCCCCATGAACGGCTAAGTCGAGAATGGTGACGAGCGCGACAGGGTCGGCTTCGCTGACGCCGATGACGCAGCCCTTGCGCGCGAAGACGACGCGCGCGGCGCCGTCGTGGACGAATGCAACGGACTCGTCGGATTGCGGCACGACAAGCCCGTCGCGATGAAGCTTGCGCAGGAACACGCTGTGCAGCGCCTCGTCCGCCCTTACGGCGACGCCGCCGCTTTGTGGCAGCGCGTCGAGCATGTCCTGAACGCGAAGATCGCAGGGCTCGTCAGCCCGTGCACTCACGAGCCCCGCCAAGACGGCGGCCAGGAAGGCCGCGCTGATTAAGGCGCCAAGCGCCGAGAGTTTCCTTGCGTGTTTGACGAGCACCGGGAGTCTCCTTACCGCCGCAAGACGGCGGCGAATGAGAGTGTTGGCCCGCGCGCTAGGCGCCTACGGTCGTGCCGTTCCCAAAGGGTGCTGGGGGCCTTGCGAGCCGTACCAGACGGGCCTCTCTGGCTATTCGAAGTCTTTGCTGGCGACCAAGACCGGGTCGGCCATGATCGCCTCGAACTGCTCCTGGGTGATCTCGCCCGCGCGGATCGTGACCGGCTCCCGGCCGAACGACAGCCCGGCGCGGCGCCGATGATCCTGCTTTGCCGTGACCTTTAGGACCGGAACGGGATCGCCCTCCCTCGGCTCGGTGGGGCTGTCCGCCTTCGCGGGATCTTCGTCGGCCACGGGCGAGGGGTCGGATTGCTCGCCCTGCGGCTTGCTCTCCGTCCCCTCGCCCGCTCCCGGCGCGACCGCATCTGTCTCGGTGGGGGGCGGCGCGGAATTGGCACCAGCGCCGCCCGCCGTGGGCGTGGCACTGGAGGGCTCTTCCGGTGCCTTGCCTTGCTCTTTCGTCTCGGGCTCCGGCTTCGTCGCCGAGGCTTTCGACTTGGTGTTGTTTCGCGCCATTGTGGCCGTCTCCTTCGATTAGGGGTTAGAGGTCGGTCGCGATGCGCCCTATGCCAGCCACGGCACGACGAGCAGCTCGGCGGTGCCCTTCCACTCGTTGGTCTCGCCGCCCGCCGCATTCTCGCTGTTGAGAAGCTTGAGCCCCGCAGACTCGTTGGACGGACCCACCACCAGCAACGGCTTCACACCGCCAGACAGGAGGCCGAGCGGCCGGCCGTAGTCGCCCTTCATTCCCATGAGGCCAGTACGCGCGGCCTTGTAGTAGGCGCTGGTCAGCGCCTGCTTCGAGCCCCAAGCGAACTGCCACAGACCCAGGCCGACATTGTTCCGCGCATCGACGCCGTACTGGAACTCCTTCTTGCTGAACACGTTCTCGTCCGTGAGCTGGTCGCGCGCGACGAACTCGAAGTCCTTGCGCTTCTGGAAGATGACCGGCTTCAATGCACGGGACACATCCAGCAAGAACCACGGCTGTCCCGCGCCGCCGTCGGTATTGGCGACACTGGTTTCCTTGCCGTCTGCGTCCAGCACCGGGTGATCCGTGTCGAAGAAGTACTGACCATCGTAGCAGGCGGTCGAAAAACCATCCTTCAGCAGGCTGAACGTCAGAAGGTCCGGGTGGGCTTTGGTGGCCCGACCCATTTCCTGGAAGAGCGGGTTATAGATGCCCAGGCTGTCGTCCTCGATGTGGTTCCGGTTGACGCCAAGCGTCAGCTCGAAATCCTTGTTCTTGATCGCATAGTCGTGCTCCATGAGGTTCTGCACGACACGATCCCCAAACCACTCGCGGACCATGGGAATCTGCCCCATCCAGCCGTACTTCTCTTCGCCTCTTGTCGAGGGCACCACGGTTGCCACGCGCTCATACTGAGACGGGGCTACGTCGAAGGCGTTCTGGAAGAGCGTCTTGAACCCGACCCGGAGGCTCTCAAGGTTCTTGTTCGTAACTAGCATCGCGTACTGTTCCTTTCTGCGCCGCTAGCCGAGATAGGCGCGCAGCTTGGTTTCGTCGAACTCGACCCAGACACCGCCATTGGCGTCCACGTCGTGAATGAAGCCGGCCGCGACCGCGTGCTCGTCCCGTCCGTCTTGGCGACGGTCTGGTCGTCGACCACGTAGGCGACCTTCCCGATGTCGGCGATGGCGATTTCGTCGCCACCCTCGGAATTCTCGTAGAGGAAGATGCCTGGACGGATGCGAACGCTCAGGTCGCCGTTTGCGCCGGACGCGTTGTCCACCTCTTCCTCAATCCGACCGATGCCCACGAGATTGAGCGCCGTTGCGCCCTTCGTGGCGTAGCCGGCCGCGTTACGCATCGCGATGCCGCCCTGGAAGAGCACCGTCGCGGCGGCGACGGCGAGTGCCCGAACATCCCCCGCTACCAGCGGGGTGTTCCGGCCCTTGGTCAATGCAGTCATGCTGTCGTCTCCTTACGTGCTTGAGCTTTCCAAAGGGGCGCGCCTACGCGGATCGCTCCGCGTCACGCGTCTCCTTGAACTTGTCTTCGGGAATGCCGAGCGCTACGCAGACATCTTGCTCGGCGCTTTGAAGCGCCACGCCGTCTTTGTCGCCGGGCAACGTCGGGATGATCGCGCCGCCATCGAGCACCGGCAGCGCCGTCAGCTCCTTCTCGACCGCCTCCGGCTCTTTCATGTGCCGGGCGATGTAGTGGTCGCGCACCGCCTTGACGCCGACGCGGCCTTCCTTGATGCACCCGTCAACGAACGCTTCCGCCTTGCTCTTGGCGATGCCCGTCTGCAGCTCAGTGAGCTTCGTTGCCGTGTCCTTCAATTCGGTCTGCAGCGCCGTGACGGCTTCGTCCTTGCTGCCGGCCTCCTTCGCGTTCTCGTTCAACGTCTCGACCCGGCCGAGAATGGCAGTGCCAGTCGCACCCTCTCCCAGCCCCGCCGCCTTGCCGATGGGGTTGAGCGCCGACTGCACCGCCTTGGTCACGTCGACCTTCTCAGTCGCTTTGGCCACGGCCGCCAGGACGGCGTCCTCGTCCGCGTCCTCCGCAAGACCCAGCGCCTTGCGAAGTTTGCCCATGAAGTCCATGTCGCTTCCTTCCATGTTGAGCGCGACCATGCCGCGCAGATTCGGTGTGTTGGTGAGAGCGGCGCGCTCAATCGTCAGGACGTTGAGCTTCTCGTCGTGGGTGATGACGGGAGATAGGAACCGGTAGGCGCGGTCGGCCATCAGCTCGCGGCCGGCCTTGGTCCATTCGACCTTGCCCCAAATGCCGTCAGCACGGGTTTGCATTTCGACGATCCAGCCGCGCGCCGGCGCCGGCTCGTGTGTTACGGCCGCACGGTCAGTGGCGTGGTTCTCGTCGATCGGCCACCGGTCGCCCGACTGCATCGACGCGGCGATGATCTTTTCGGGCTCGTTGACGCGGTACGGGCCACGGCTGTCGACCGTCTGCAGCTCGCCAAGCGGAATGAGCTTGATGTAGTCGGGGACATCCGCGCCCTTGGCCAGGCCAAGGTCGATGGAAAATGCCGCAAGGGTTGCGTTGGGCTTCGTCATGCCGCCACAATGCCCACGCGGGGGGCGGCTGTTGGCCCTGAAAGTTTTCGGGCCCATTGGCGCGAACTAGCCGCGAACCGGCCCCATAGCGCCTCCAGGGCGCAAATCAGGGTCTCCGAGCCATCCCTATATCGATTTTGAAGGCGCTTCAAAGCCCATTGAAGGCCGATTCCCGGAATTCCGGTATGCCCGGACGGCCAAAGGGGCTTCCGGCGCTCTACGGCCCGTTTCGGCGGCGCGGGCTATCGCTCCAGATTTTGGGGTGTATGGCGGCCCGGAGGGGCGCCGGGATTTAAGCGGCGCGCAGCCGCTCCCAGGCGATGCCTACGTTGCCCTCCCAGCCCTTGTCGGGCGGGATCGTTAGCGCCGGGTCATCGTCCGGTGTGATCGTCCAGCCGTAGCGCTTGAGGTCGCGCGGGCCGACCGACTGAACATAACAGCGACAGCCAAAGCCGTTCGGCGTGTAGTGGGTCAGCCAGAAGCGATGATCGACAGGCAAGACGATGCCGTGCCATTCGCGGTGCGTATGCCGTACTTTGTGATCCCCGGCCGTCACGTAGCGTAAATAGGGCCGCAAGGTCTTGACGCGCTGGATTTGAGCCCAGCGGCCGGCCGCATGGGCATTGGCCGTTTGCACCCTATAGACCAGCTCGGCGTGCCAGCCCGGATTGTCGCCCGGCGCCATCCAGCCATAGCGCTCGATGATCCGCAGATAATCGTCGCGGAACGACTCCAGCGAACGGCCCTCGGCCATCGCCTGGCGCACGGCTTCCAGAAGATCGCGGCGCATATCGTCCGCCGCCTTGCGCGCGGCGCCTTCCGCCACAGCTCTAGCCCCGCGCAATATGCGCAGCCACTCGTCCTCGTCGATCCCCAGCAGATCGCGCAGGAACGCTATGGCTTCGTCGAAGAGACCCCGCTAAAGGACGGTTCAGCCATTGGCGCCTGCGAGGTCCTTGCGGCCGATCAGTTCCGCGAGCGCAAGCGCCTTTTGCATGGCCTCCTGCAGATCCTCAGACGGCAGGTCGAGCCGCGCCAGTTCGCGCTCGATCGCGTCAAGGTCGGCCGCGTCCGCGACGATCCCCGCTATGCGTTCCAGCATCGCATCCACCGGCGGCGTGCCGCTGACGCGTAGTGCGGCCAGCGCGTCGTCCAGCTTAGGCGCGGTTCGCGCGCTCTGCGTTGCCAGCGCCGGTTCGCCGGCCGGCGCAAGCGGCTGTTGCGCGGCTGGCGCGGTCAGGACTTCGTCGCCTTCGTTCGGTTCCGACCAGCCGAACTTGTCGCGCACCTCCTGCATCGAGACGCGGAAACCGAGCGGCACGAGCTTCTGTAGCGTGTCCGCCGCCATGCTCAGGTCTTCTTCGTCGGGCCGCGCGATGACCAGGCGCGGGTAGGCTTTCTGCGGCCCGAATTCCAGATCGATCCACGGCCGCACCAGGTCGCGGTTCAGAATGGCCGACAGCGCGCGTGCGTCGGCGCGCTCGATGTCCTCTTGCACCTGCCGGTGTTCCTGGCCCACGGCGTGACCGCCCGCGATCGCATCTGTCGTGGCCGTCTGGCCCAGCACCGCCTTCGATACTTGCTGGTCCAGCCAGTCGCACCGTTCCTTGTAGAGCTGCGCGCCCTGGCCAACGTTCTTGGACTCGATGAAGTCGATCTCCATGGACGCCGGGATGATCGCCGCGCAGTCGCCCGCAATACTCGCTACGGCGCGGTAGAGCGTGTCCTTGTCCTTCGGGGTGGCGTTCGCATCGAACTTGCCGACCCGCACGGGCTGACCGAAGGTCTGCGTGAAGATCGACCAGTCGCGCTGCGTATAGGCTTTGAACATCCACGCCCACGCGACGAGCCGCGCCAGGCCCGAGCGGATCGGCAGGCCGCTCTTTGCCGTGATCGTTGCCACGATGAATTTGAACGGCGGCAGCGGCTTGTCACCCTCGTTGTCGCGCAGCAACGGCGTGCGGCCGTCCGCGCGGCTGAAACTGAACCAGCGCGGGTCGCGCCACTCCAGCCGTTCGGGACGCCATTGGCCAGCGCTCGTGTCCCAAATGATCTCCGTCGCGCTGAAGCCCTTGCCGACCGCGTCGAGAATATGGAACAGCTCGTCTTGCAGCTCGTCGCGCTTCAGCCATTCCCGCACCATGTCCGCGTGGTCGATCGACGCCTGGTCGTCGCCGGCCGCGTCCACGCCGATCTCAATTTGCGCAACAGACCGCTTGCGCGTGCCGAGCACGCCCACATAGTGCGGGTCCTTCTCTTCGACCTGTTCCGCCAGCTCCAAATAGCGCAGCGGGTCGCCCTGGTCCGCCTCGCGCAGGATGGATGCAAGCCGGACGGGGTCCAGCCCGTCCGTGGGGTAGCCGGTTAGATGCGAGCGCACGCCGGTCAATGACGGGCCGGCAATCTCTTCTTTGAGCACGGCCCGTTCGATAGGGCGCCCCCACTGGTCCACGAGTGTCGGTGTCCGCTCTGCCATCACAAGGACTCCTCATTCACCTTGCCAAAGAGATTGAGGTCCGCCTCGCCACGCTCCTGCAGCGTCTTCACAAGGCGGTCGGAGACCAACATCGCCTCGTAGTCGTTGAGGCATTCACAACGGATCGTCACTGTGCTGCCGTCCCGAAGAATTGCAATTTCTGCCGGCCGTCCATCTACCAATGCCATCACACACGCCCCCGGATCATTGCGCCGAGCGGGGATCTCCACCAGCCCCGGTTCGGCCTGTCGTCATCGTCATGGTTCGGACGGTCGAAGCCGCCCGGCCGCGCGCCGCTACCCCCTCGGTCGCTCGGCACGGCGCGATAGCCGTATTCGATCACGTCGGCTTCGGCCGCGGCCACTGCCAACATACCGGCGATGGCCGAGTCGCCGTGCCGCTTGCCGCCGTCAGCACCGTCCGTCTCCGCAGTGTCCGGCACCTTAGCGATCCCGCGCACCATTTTCAGGGCGCGGAAGTCTGCCTTCACGTCCGCGTCCCTCGGTAGTTCGATGGTGCGCTCTTCGAAGCGCGTCTTCAGCTTGGGCGAGTTTTCGAGATACCAGGCGTTGGAGAGCATCACGGCTTCGATCCGCGTTGCGCCGAACTCTTGCTGCATGCGTTCGGCGACGTACTGGCCATTGCCGCGCGCGTCGTGCTTGCCATTGGCGAAGCGGGGCAGCCGTTTCGTCACGTACTTGCAGAGTTGTTCCTGTTGCCTGAAGGGAACCTTCCGCAGTTCGATCATGAAGGGCGCACGCAAGACGAGGTCACGGCCTTCCGCCAAGGGGAGATACACGGACAGATGGCCGGTGCGTCCGAAGTCGAACCCGTAGGAGTGCCGCAAGCGTTCGTCGAGCCGCTTCAGCTCCGGCGCGACATTCTCTTCCAGCCAATCGTCCACGTAGTCCGTGCGGTACGCGTCGGGCTTCAACGTGAAGTCATCGGCAAAGGTCAGCCGCAAGACCTTGGCGTCCGCCGTCATGCACGTTTCGATGAGCGCACTGGACAGGTAGACCCCGCTGCCTTGAGCGGGAACGCAGTCCAGCTCTTCGGCCGCGTCGGACCTGTAGTTGGCCCGTATGCTCGCGCGCCACTTCGCTTCGCCTTCCGGCGTCCATTCGATCCCCCGCACGAGGCAGATGCGCTTGTACAGCCCTTGCTCAATGGCTTCGTCGAACGTCGTTCGAACGACCTTCCCCGGCCGCTTCCCGGACCGGACTTCTTCGATGAGCTGCGCGAACGGATTGTCCGCGCCGTTGTGGGTCGAAATGACCAACACCTTGCCGCCCCAGATCAGGAACGCGAAGGCTGCCTTCAGCAGCTGCGCCGCGTTGTCGTGGAAGGCGAACTCGTCGAGGATCACGAGGCCCTGTCGGCCGCGAAGGGTGCGCGGCGCCGACGACAGCGCCTTGATCTCGAAGCCAGACGCAAAGGTGATGCGGAACGCCTTGATGAAGCGATCCGCTCCGTCCTCGTCCTTATCCTCGAACAGGAATTCCTCGACCTCGGCGGCAACGTGCATGAACGCCCTGGCCACATGGCGCAGGCGCGATGACTCCCGCGTCATATCGAGATTGTAGGCGAGATAGAGCACATCCATGCCGCCCGCCGATCGCTGCGCACCCGCTCTCAAGACCGCTGCAGCACCCATGCCCCACGTGGCGCCGATCCGGCGCGACTTCTCGTCCACGACGACATCGTAGTCGTCGACGGCTTGAACCCGCTCCCGCTGGTAGGGCAACAGGATCGCCGGCAGGTCTTTGCCTTCGAGCTGCGGCGGCAAGCTCTGCAGCATGTCGCGCCGGTGCGCGGCCCATTCCTCTTCGGTGATGGGGCCTGCGTCTGCGTCGGCGATGCGTGTGGTTTCGAGGCCCGTCATCGCACCCCCTCTACCGGCCGGCCCAGCGCCTTTGCCGCCTCACGCGCGGCCCGCTCTTCTCCCAGCCACGCGCGGTCGTCTTCCATCCGTTCTTGCAGCCTATCGGCAAAGCCTTGCCCGTATTCCCGCGCGACGGCCGCATAGAAGCCAGCGCGCTTCTCCGATGTACAGGCCAACGCCTCAAAGGCCAGTTGATCGATACGAGTCGCACCGCCACCGCGTTCGCGGATGCCCGGCAGCTCCATCGGCGCTTCTACTTCGGCCATTTCACGCGCTCCCGTGTTCCCTCGACGGTCTTGCGCAGCCCGTCCGCGACGGCCTTGCCGTGCTCGCGCTCGACCTTCGCGTAGAACGCCTTGCGTTGCGGCTTCAAAAGCCGCTTCGCCTGCCGGACCAGATCGTCGATCGTGCTCATAGCCACGTAGCCCCCATGACGACCACCAAGACCATCAGCGCTATCGCTATCGCCAGGCCGAACCCGGCTCCTCCGAGTGACGACTGCGCCAACCTCTCCATTTCCGCGCGATAGCGGAGGAGGTCTTTCTGGTAGTCCTCCCAGGACTGTTCGGGACCGCGCGGCGGCGGCGGGTATGCGGGCATAGCCATGTTGATTAGCGCTCCTTCCTCATGCCAACCCCGATTCTTCAAGGAAGGCTTCGAGCCCGACGGGCTGGGCGCTCGCATCGAACGACGCCTTGATCTCGTCCCAGTGCCGCGCCCGCTGCTGCCACATCGCGTAGCATGGGACTCCGCCGTGGCCTCGTCCATGCGGCCTTCAGAGAGGGCCCGGCGCAGACGGTGTTCCACGGTCCGTTCCCGCCGCCGCAATTGCCTGTAGCGCTGCCTCATCGGCGGCGGCACCCGTTTCCAGTGCTTGCCGCAGATGATCTCCGCGTCCGGGCCGTATCGATCGGCGGGCGCGGTGCGCCGGCAGCCCTCCACAATGCACGGGATGCGATCGCCGCTCATGGGCACCCCCAACGATCACCCCGCCCGCGGCGCTTCGCATCCGGGATCGCGCTCAAGGGGTGGTAGGTCTCTTTAGCCTCGCCTGCCCGGCGCGCATCGCCCGGAATGGGATCGCCGAACACCCGCCCGGTTAAGTCTCTCGTGTCGACGGGAATCAACGACCTTCGGCGCGCCAGCTCTCGATCCGGCAGCCGCGCGCCCTCCCCAAGACGAATGCCGTTGATACTTCCGCTGTAGACGGTTCCCTTGCGGCCGGTCACGACGCACCCCCGACGCCGAGGATCTTCGACTTGATCGTCTCGACCGTATCTGCGGAGAGTCCTTTTTCCTTCGCCACGACGTCGATGGCCTTGTTCGCCTTGGCGCTGAACTCGGCTTCAACCTCCTTTCGACGCCGCGTCGAAACCGTCTGCGCTTGCACCGCCGCCTGCAGCGCGCGCGCAAGCTCCATTGCGCCCTTCGGGGTGATGGGCTTGTCGCCGGACGCCTCCAGCAACTCGAACACCAGCGTCTTGATGGTCTCGGCAACCATGATGGTGAGATTGTCGGAGTCGCCCGGCTCCATATTCTCCACGAGCACCGCCGTGATCTCGCGGGTCTCGTTCTGCCGTCGCCAGGCCGCCGCCTTACGCACGCTGTAGCGGTTGAAAGCGGACGACGATACGGGCTCCAGGCCGAGATCGGCCAGGCGCCCGTTGAACTCCTGCAGGATGTCGATCTGCAGCCGCTTGCGCTCGTATAGCTCGTTGAGCGCCCACTGAATGGCACTGTCCGCCGCCTCCGGCAGAAGTTCGATGGACGAAAGACGGCCCCGGCCGCGACGGCTCTTGGCCATGGGCTACACCTCCGGGCCGGGGCGCGCCACGCCTTCGAGAATGGACCGGCGCTGCACGTGGTCGAGGCCGGTCTGTGTCAGCACCGCGACGAAGACCGTGCCTGCCTCGACCAGGCGCACGGCCCCCAGCGCTTCGAGCGCCCGCAGCTGCGTGCGCACATAGTCGCGGCCAACATTGTGGCCGAACGAGTCGAGAAGCGTCTGCAGCAACGTCTCGTTCAGCGCGTGGTCGGTCTCCCTCGCGAGCCCGCGCAGGATGACGAGGCGCGCATCGGCTGCCTTGTGTTGAGCAAAGCCATCCATCGTCAGCCTACCGATCCTTTGTTTTGCAACAGCCATTCTTCGACGCGCTTGCTGCTTGCCAGCGACGCGCCGACCGACGCACTAAGCCCCTTCAGGTCGCCTTCGATCCGCGCGGTCGACAACGCCAACTCATGGAACGAATCCTTGGTGGGCAGCTGCCCCAGGTCCCTCTCGACCGTCACCAGGCGTTCGCGCAATTCGTGGCGGCTGCCTTCGCCCCTGCGCTTGTGATCCGCCAGGTCGTCTTCGACCCGTTTGATCCGCGCATTAACCGCGTCCATTTCCTTCCTGCGCGCGCCGGCAATGTACGTGTAGGCGGACCCCGCCAGCGACGCGACCGCCATGACCAGCGTCACCACCGGCCCGATGAAGTCTAGGATGCCTCCTTCCACAGCCTGCCCCCTAACGCGCGTTCCTGTACGCACTGACCTGCGCGTCGCTCCACGCGATCACGCCGGTCAGGCAATTGTTCTGGCGCCGGCCGTACTTCACCGCCGCCGCGTAGGCCAGTTGGGCCTCGCGGTAGGGCAACTCGCGATTGGGCACGTCAAGGTGCTGCTTTGCGCAGGTCCGGTACTGCTGCGGCGCGCGCTCCAGCATCACGGCGGGATTGATCGTGCCCGTCGTCTTGCAGCCGGCTAGCCCGGCCGCGACGCACGCCGCCAACATCGCCGCGCAGACGCCTCTAACGAAGCTTGTCGACTTCATTCAGAAACTCCTCAGACCAGCCGCAATCCTGCGGCACGGGTTGCTGTTCGATCCTCGCGCGCAGCTCGGCCATGACGGTCGCGTTGTGCGCCGCCGCCTCTCGCCCCTTCTCCATGAAGTCCGTTAGCTGCGCGTTGGTCGCGCGCTCGGCTGCGAGCGCCCGCGTCTTCTCCACGAGCCTCGTTGTGAGCTGAACAATCTCGGCTTGCGCCCGCGCGTCGGCCATGCTGTCCACAGCGTCGGCCGCGTACAGCGCGACGATCACCACGGCGCAGACGGTCGCCGCTGCCACATAGCCGAACGCGCGGCCAACGAAGGCCACCAAGAGGCCGACGCCAAGACCGAGCACGGCAGCAAGGATGTAGGCGAACACGCCCTGGACGAGGCCCAGGAGCCCGGAGACCAACGAAACGTTGGGCAGCGCACTAATCATCCCGCCCCCCTGCCGCTATGACGGTCCACGTGTTGAAACCAACGACACCATCGACCTTGAGCCCGTGCGCTTTCTGGAACTGCCGGACGACCGCGTCGGTGCCCGGCCCGAACTGGCCGTCGACAAGATTCATGCGCAAGCGCTGCTGTAGGTGCTCGACCCAGAAGCCTGCGGAACCACGCCGGAGCACGGGCCGGTCCGCCGGCGCGATGTCGTCGGGGTTCGGTAGCGTGACGGGCTCCGACAGGCCCTCAATGCAGAGCTTGCGTTCGCTCTTGCGGCGGTTGACGAGCCCCTGGACGACGCGACCGCCCGCCTTGTTCCACATCAGGAAGGCATCGCAGGCGCCGTAGTGATCCCCGGCGTTCCAGCGCCGCACGACGCTGGACCTGCAGAACCCGCCTTCGCCGATGTTGTACGCGAGGCTGAGCATCGCGACGTAGGTCTTCATCGGGACTTCGTCGGGAGAGGTAAGACAACGGCGCAACGCGCGTTCGTGGCGCGTCAGCCCGCTGTCAACGAACATCCGGTCGCATTGCTCCCTGGTGAAGCGCATACCGGGCTTGATGCCTTCGGTCTCGCCGAAGCAAGCCGTCCACACCCCGACGACATCCTTGTAGGAATACAGGCGCAGCCCCTCGTACCCTCCGATGATGGAGATAGCGAGGATCGCGAGCGCGGTCAGTGCTCCGGTCGGTCCTTTGAGGCGCGTTCCCATGCGCCGAATATGAGCGTGTAGTGGAGGCCGGTTAGCCCTGAACGTTTTCAGGGCCAGGTTCCAGGAAAAGGTCCTGTTGCCGGGGATCGCGTCCTAGTCGCTTCTTCGCCTTGCGCTGCTGCACGGCGCGTTCCGTGTACCCCGACGCCTCGACAATCGCAGCCGTGGTAGCGCCCTCGGCGATCATACGATCGGCAATTGCACGACGTTGTGCAACCAGCCCGGCCGGCCCTTGGGGAATATCGACTTTCATCCCGCCGCCACGCTGGCCGGCCGCGAAGTGCTTGCAGATACTCTCCGCCGCCTCACGGCCGACCGCCAGCGTCAGCCAGTGCCCCTCCGATGCTGTTCCTGGGATATGGACGCGCATCCCGCCCTTTTCCTTCGCGACCTTCATCGCCGCCTGCAAGCCCGCGACGCGCGCGATCTCCGCCAGCACATCCGGCAGATAGTCGTATGTCGCGGCT
Organism: Methyloceanibacter stevinii; assembly: GCF_001723355.1. NCBI lineage: Bacteria > Pseudomonadati > Pseudomonadota > Alphaproteobacteria > Hyphomicrobiales > Hyphomicrobiaceae > Methyloceanibacter > Methyloceanibacter stevinii. The sequence continues at coordinate 69,543 of NZ_LPWE01000014.1, forward strand.
GGCTCGGTCACGTCAGGCGCGCCCCCGGATCACGTGCGTGAGGCTGTCCAGGGCCTTCCCGTCGCCGCGGTACACATAGCGCACCGTGTAGTCGCCCCTGGGGTTCATCCAGAGGCCGATCGAACGGAGTACATAACCGCGTGAAAGCCGGTCGTCGTGCTCGTCCTCGATGATCGCGAGAAGATGTCCGCGCACCTCGCTGGTGACCTCGACGGGCCGTTTGCGAAGGCGTCTGTTGGTGCGGCGGGCCATCGGACTAGAGGCCCACTGAGGTGGGAGCATGCACGTCTTGGTTAGGCACGTCGGGTTGTTCTCCCGATAGCTACCCACGTCCTGCTTGGTGCACCAGCGGCCGGCGACTACAAATTGCATCCCCAGGCGCGCGCCGTTCCTATTCATCGCCATAACGCTTGCTCCTTTCCGCGCGGTCGCGCAGCTCGGCGCCCAGCTCCTGCATGAGCGCGTTTAGGTCTTCGGGAAGGGTGTCCGGCCAGGGCTCGCCCAAGAGCCGGTGCTGGGCCGCGAGCACGCAGCACTTGGGGTCGTCGAACTCGTCCCAGCGCACATTGGCGGCGCGGGCTATCCAGCTCTTGAGCCCCTCAATGGCTCTGGCCGCTTCGGCAGGCTCGCGAAGCCACCGCGTGTGGTCGATCCCCGTCTGGCGCTTCACGAACGCCAGCAAGGCGCTGTCGCGGTTGTTTCGCGTCAGGCCCAGGTGCCATGCGGAGATCCACAGCGCTTGCAGCTTGGGTGCGTAGGGACCAGGCAGCCCTCGCTTGCGCGGGGCCCCTTGAGCGGGCTTCGAGAGCTTCTTGAGGCCGTCGATAATTCCGATGGCCTGGCCGTTCGTCAGCTTCTTCGACGACCGGTGCCCCGTCTCCCGCTCCAGAAAATCGCGGTAGGTGTCGTCGTCCATGCCGGCGCGAGACTTCAGCGTATGGATGGCCTTAATCTGCCCCTTGCTGATCGCGGGCGCGGTCATGGCTTCAGCCCCCGACCTGGACGCGGCACCACTTCAAGGCCCGGCTGGCGCTTCAGCGCCTCTAGAACGTCCGTGGTGTGTGATTCCGCGGTGCGTTCAATCTCGGCCAGCAACTCCCCCAACCAGAGGTCCGCCGCCCGCTGGAACAGCGTCTGATCCTGCCTGCGCAAGCTGGCGTAGAACTGCAGACAGAGACCGGCGACTTCGTCGCCTTCCTCTTGCGCACGGTAGAGCGCGTCTAGGACTGTCAGCCCCATAGCGTGCCGCCTCCCGCTACAAACTCGGTCAGGAGCCCGCGCCCCTTCGCGCCGGCTACGATCCTGCGGATGGCCTCCTGCGCAGTCATTCCGTGGGCCTCTGCGATCTCGGCGACCGCTTCGACCGTGTCGTCGCGATGGAAGCCCACGAAGAGCTTCCGCCCGTGCGCCTTGATGGTGGCAACGTCGTCACGGTCTTTGCCGATGACGGCTCCGATTTCCCGCTTCGACATCCCGGCTGCGTCCATGGCCAGGACGGCTGCCGTGACGCTCTTGTGGTCCCCGACCTCTCTCATTTCTGCCCCCGGCCTTCAGCCTTGGCGATTGCCGCGTCGATGAACCACTCCACGGGGGCGCCGTCGCCCGACTGCATGTCTGGGTGCGACCGCCGGCAGTAGTCGATGCAATCGCGAGCCAACTTCAGGGCATCAAGCAGCTCAGGCGCTGCCGCGATCAGCGCGGCGTTGGCTTTCACCTCCAGGATGCGCTCTTCGCCGTGATGCGCCCCAATCCGGTGCACGCCGCAAATGCAGACGCCTGTGCCTTTCTGGTGAACGCGAAGAAGACGCCCGTTGCTGACGACCCAGGCTTCGGTGTGTGTCGTGCTCCGGCCATCACCCGCGCCCTCCCTGTTCCGCTTCGCCGTCCGCCTGCAGCTCGGCTTCGAACGGCTCCACAACGAACTCTTCGCCGGCCGACTTGATCGTGACGCCTGGAACGGTCTTGGCGGTCTCGGGGTCCGCCAGCATCGCTCCTTGTTGACCTCTTCCTTCGTGCGGATGAACTTCGTCAGATCGAGCTCGTGGAGACTCGCGAGGATGTCGTCGATCTTGCGCAGGCTCACCGATGGGGGCAGGTTTCGCCATTTGACGGTGCCGGACCCCAAGGGGACCGTCTTCGTCCTGCCGTTGCGCGTCAGCTCCGACCGGTGCGCTTCTGCCCAGATTTTTAAGCCCTCAATCGCCGCGACCACCTCATCCGACAGGGGCTTGGCTTTCTCGTTTGCGGCTTCCTTGATCTTGGCGAGCTCGTCGTTCATGTCGGCCTCGATACGGGCGAGCAGCCGGCTCTTCACACCGACGGTCAGCACCATCTTCACGGCCTCTTCGCGGGATTGCGGCACGACAACATTCGCGCCACGGGTCTTCTTCCGTGCCATTCCTAGTTCTCCAGCTTGGTTGATCGATTGAAGTGGTGGGGGCAGAACGAGCGCGCTCGCGACGGCAGGGCGTGCGCCCCGTCGTAGGTTGCCGCTACGGTCCTGGCACCGCAGGCCATGGCGCCCTCGGGCGCTTTCGGGTCGTTCAGCACCCAGCGGCACTGCCCGTCGTCCAGCTTCAAAAACGGCTTTGCCGTCTCCGGCGTCGGCTCTGGCGCAGCGATAGCCAGTGCCCGCCGCGCACGCCGCGTCCCGCCCGGCCGGCCAAGCCGAGGCCGGTGGGCGCCAGGCAGGTCACCGCGCGCAATCCACTGAGGTCGCATGTTCTGGAGCTTCAAGCTGACCGCATGTGCTGTGATGCGCCCGTAGCCCCTGTCTATCTCGTTCAGCGCCTCGGCTTTTTGGACATGGGTCAGCGAGCCTGCACGCTCCTGCTCCAGCAGCAACTCCTTCCGGGCCTCTGTCCACGGCGACAGGTACAGCTCCACGGGGCGTGTTGTGATGTACTTCTTGCCCCGTAGCCTGTTCAGCTTTCCTACGACTGCGTTGCGCGTCACCGGCCCGCACTCGGGGTCGACGTGGCTGAGGTCGCGCGCTATCTGCGCCATTGACCAGCCCTTCTCGTCGAGCGCCTTCAGGCGCTCGACACGCGTTTCCGACCAGGTCTTAGGCAGTGACATTGCTGCCTCCCTCGTCCTGGCTCGCGCGCGGGCGCAGGTAGACGACGTTGTCGACCTGCTTGGCCGGGGCCAATTCGCTCGTGACGACGACGGGCGTGTTCTCCAGCGCCATCGCGTCGTCGACGGCCCGTTCCAGACACGCCCGAAAGCACGCGACGCCTTCGAGCGTGAATTCTGCGCGGCCCTCGGCTAGTTCGTTGAACCACGCGCTGAGCGATTGAAGATCGTGTGAGAGAGCCATGGCCTACAGCTCCCCCCCGCGCTCTTCCCAGGCGCGCCGCACGTCTGCGGCGGCAAGCTCGCGCCGCTCGCCCGCCGCGTACATCCACGCAAGCTGCAGGGTCTTGCTGATCTGCGAGAGCGCACCGGGCTTCATGCCGATTCCGCGACACAACTTAACGATGGCCTCGTCGGTGATACCCCAGGCATCCACGATGGCGGCAACGTCGCCCGCCGTTGGGTCCATCCGCCTAAAGCGCATCCCGACACGGCGATGAATCTGCGCCTGGTTTGCTTTCCCCTTGGCGATGCTGAAGCGCGTGAAAACGTCTTCGTTGCCCATGAGGGCGAGGCCGACCCCGAACTGATCGAAGAAGTATCGAAGCTGGTTCACCGCATCGTCGAGCAGGTGTTGCGCTTCGTCGACGATGAGCAGCGTCTTGCGGCCGTTGCGGCGCAGCTTGTCGCCGAGGGCGCGGTCCAGATTGGCCGGGTTCTTCTCCGGCACGTCCAGCGCCACGCGAAACTCGTTCATCATGCCGTGCGCGGTCTTCGTGCTCGGGCGCATCGTGACCATGTGGACGTGCGGTCGCGTCTTCTGCAGATGCTGCGCGGTCATGGTCTTGCCCATGCCCGCGCCCGCCGTGACGATCACGATCTCCGGCGAAAGCTGCGCGTACAGGAGAATGTCCCTAATTCTGGCGCTGGTCGGCGTCTCGACGAAGCCAGGTTGCTGAGGGATCAAGGCTTCGGTCGCAGAGTCCTCGTGCAGGCTATCCAGCCATGTTTCGATGTCGTCGTTGACGTTTCGGATCGTCCCTTTGTAGTTCCCGTCGTACCACTGCGAGAGCTTGCTGGCCTTAACGTCCGCCCGTCGCGAAACCTCCGCCTTGGTCCATCCATGGCGGCGCGCCACGTCCGCAACGCGCGTGGTCAGCGCTCTCCAGCGCTGCAGCTCTTGTGACGACAAGCCATCGGGTTCGAAGCGAGGCTCCGCCCAGCCCGGTTGCAGCTCTGTCGCTTGTGTTTCGTTCGCGCTCATGGGAGTCTTCCTTTTGCTAGGAGCCCTTCGGGCTCGTCCTTTGTTTGGGCGTCGAGGTCACGACTCGGCGCCCTTCTCCTTTCCGGTTGGGAACTGCAGCACGTCGCCACCGCTATCCATGGCGGCGACGGCACGACCGAAACTCGTTGACGCACGCTCGTTGTCGGTCGCGTCGACCTCTGCAGGGCGTGGCGTCTCATTGACCGCGAGCCGCAAGACGCTGGGCTCCGGCTTGTCATCGTCAGGCGGCGCATCGCGAAAGAGGCGCGCCAGTTCGTCGAGGCTCATGCGGTTTTCGAGGTCCAGACACTCACGTTGCCGCTTCAGCCACGCGCGCCGCATCCGCGCGTGCTCCTTCGCCTTGTCGATGTCGGCAAACCCGCTGGCCTCGATACAGGGCGCGGTGGCGATGAACCGTCCGTCTAGGGAATAGACCGCAACGCTCGATAGGAGGTCGTCTGGATCGAAACGGACAACGACCTTGCGGCCGGCCACGTCGACGAGCTGATCGGCCCAATACCGATTCCCGGCCAACTGCACTTCACCCGTGGGCTTCCGCGCCGTGACGCCTTCCGCCGCCATCAGGAACATGCGCAATTGCGCTTCGGTCGCGCGCGTCACAAGCGCCCGCTCGAGCCCGTCCTTGAATGTCTCGAAGAATGAGCGTCCGTGCGCCACCGCCGTCCGCCGCCCGTCACGTCGGTTATGGCGTGCGATCTCTGCGGCGACCAGCTTGCGGAACTCTTCGAACGGAACCGCCTTCGCGCCGTAGTTATCCGGCTTTGCGTCGGGCCTGTTCCCCGTGTAGGCGCCCTGGCACGCCGGATGTTTGGCGATCTCTTCGCAGAGGTCGCGGAAAGCACGCTCGATAGGCTTGGCTTGCCCGTGGTAGGGCGTCGTCCAATGGACTTGGACGCCTACCGCCTTCAGGAGGCCGACGGGCTCGTCGTCTTTGATCTTGAACCGAAAGCGGTTCGCCATACCGCCCGTGAGCCATTTGCTCGCGAAGGCCCGGCCGTTATCCAGCCACGCTTGCTCGGGAATGCCCCAGCTTTCCATCATATCGGCGAACGCGCCGCGAACCGCCGTCCAGTTCTCCGTCTTGGCGAGCCGATGCCCGACGATCATGCCGGAATAGAGGTCCTGAACCGCCACCATGAGCGGGCGCGACACCTCGCCATCCGGCCACTTCACGAACACGTCGAAGCGGTGTCCATCGGCGTTTACGGCTTGCATGGCCATGAACCCCGAACGGTCCCGCGTCTGATGCGGGAAGATCGCCTTGGCCGTATCGCGACCGCCGCGCGCCAAGACCCTCGCTCCGCGCGGCACCTCCCGGTTGACGCGCCGCTGCAGCGTCTTGGCGCTCGGGATCGGTGCCCAGCCGTGTTGCTCCGCCGCTTCCTTCATGCGGCGGTAGCAGGCTGTGAATGACGGTTGCTCGGGACGCAGATAGTCGGCTTTCAGGAATGCCCACGCCTCGGCGCTGCACTCGACCGTGGAAGTGCGACCCGCATGGCGCGGCGCGAGCACGGGCAGCCAATGAGCTTCGTCCAAACCCTCGACAAGGCGCAGCCAGCTCCACAGCGTCGTCGCCGAGACGCCATGGTCCGCAGCCGCCAGCGCTACCGCTGTCGTCGCGTCGATCCCGCCCCTGCGGAGGTCGCGCACCTGTTTGACCGCTACCAGGCGCTTCTCCGCCTTGTCGCGTACTCCCTTCGGCAGCCGCTCGAAGCGCGCCCATAGTTCCTCGGCCTTGGCCTGTTCGTTTCTGTCCGCTTCGCTCTGCGCCCCTTGTTGCGCACGCGCCAGGACGCGGCATTGAACGTCCGTAGGCAGAAGCGTGTAGTGATATTCCCAGCCGCCGCCCTGTCCGCTCTTCAGCCGCGCCCGAGCGGCGTCGTCGCGCCATCCATGGCGTTCGATGTAGCGGCCCAAGGCGCGCTCGTCGGTAGGCAGAGCGCCCGCGCCGACCTCGACCAGGTCTTGCACCGTGACCCAAGTCATGAGCGGCCTCCGCGCGCGCCCCGGTTCCGGACTTGAACCGGCTCGCGGTTCAGCTCCTTCTCCAGCCTCCGCCGCTGTTCGACGAGCGATTGTTCCTGCTGCCGCAGATGCCCCAACTGCGCGAGCTTCGCCTCGCGATCCTCAAGAACGAGCAGCCCGTCGTCGCTTACCAGCTCGTCCCAAAGCCACTTGGCGCCCGTGACGCGCACGAACGCCACGAACCGAACAATCCCGATGTCGTGGTCCGGCTTGGAGGCTGCGGTGTAGGTGTAGAGTGCGTCTTCCGTCAGAGGACGGCCCGTCATTTCGGCGATCCGCGCGGCCACGATTGGCGCCGAGTCGTCGCACTCCTTCAGCGCACGCGACATCGCCGTCTTGATCCGCAGCGACAAGTCGACCGGGCGCGCGCCCACGGCCGGACGCCGCAACGGGAAATATGCCTCGCCCTGGAACAGGTCGTCGGTGTTCCCGCATCTATTGCGCCGCTTATCCCGTGCCATGGCCCGCTAGCCTTCCTTGACGAGGGTGGCGTTGATGCGCTTCAGGAACCGCTTCTTCACGTCCGCAGGCGCGCGCTCCCACGCCTTCACGAGGGTCTCTAGGGCTTTGGTCTTCTGTGACGGCTGTTTCGCCGTGCCGTCCAGGATCGCTCGGGCTCCGGCCACGTTCGCGGCCTCGCCCTGCTGCAGCAGCTTGGCGACACGGGATTGAAGGGGCTTGTCGAGCGCCGCTAGGGCGCGAAGCTGAGACTCGTTGTCCGCTATGGGCAGGCCGCGAACGAGGGATCGGGCGTCCGCCGTTAGCCCGTTGTGCACCTGGACCGCCCGCTGGATTTGACGGGCGGACAGGCCGGTCTTCTCCGAGGCGGAATCAGCAAACGACAAAATGTCGTTTGCTGCGTTCTGGCGCGCCTTGCCGCCTGCCACGCCGCGTTTCGTCTGCGGATAGAGCCGTTCGTAGACCGCCTTCAGCTCCGCAAGATTGCTCGCGCGGTCCAGCGCCGAGAGTTCGCGACGCCCAACGTTTTCGAGAATTTCCTGGACCCGCTCTTCGTCCGCGGGCGACTCGGTCTCCGCTACAAAGATGTCCGCGCGGATCGTGGGCATGCCGTTCTTCTTGGCTGCCTCCAAGCGATGTTCGCCCGCAGTGAGCTTGTAGGTTCCGTCGCCGAGGTCGCGAACGCCAATCGCGCTCTGCTGCCCTTCGACCTTAATCATGGCCGCAAGAGCGGCGACCCATTCTTCGTCGATTTCGCGCAGTCGGTTGCCTACAACGATGTCCGCAACAGGAACCTCGCGTTGCTCTACGAACTTCATGTGTTCCTCGCTTTCGGTGGGATCGACGCGGCCACGTCTGATGCGAACAGCGCCGTGGCGAAGACGCCCGCCGCGTATCGCGGGAACGCCGTGTCGCTGAAATTCGATTGGGGCATGCACAGGAACCGGCTACCGATCTTGGCCGTGGCGTAGAGGTCACCGCATGCCATCGTGCTGACGACCACCACGACCTGGTTCCGCAGGGCTCGCGGCAGCTCGTTCAAAATCAGGATCGCGGTTCTTTGTTCTCGTTCCGGTGACCGCACTGGTTTGTGCGTCATTGCCTCAAGGCGCCGCTGTAGGGCGTCACGCTCGGCTATGAGGGCTTGGTGTTCTTGCAGCGACACGACCGTCATCAGCGTGCCCTCCCCAAGGAAAAAAAGGGCCCGGCCTGCACCCGAAGCAGGCCGGGCAGGGGGAGGAGACCCGGTTGTCTAGAACGGCGTGTCGTTTCGACTAGTCGGCGAGCTGCGCGCGGTGTCATCGTTGCACCTCCGGCGCCCAACGTTCGGCGTAGAGGTTCTGCAGGAGGTCTTTAGTGATGTACGGGGCACCACATTCCCGACCCGCCGTAGCAAAGCGATCCCACCACGCCGGCGGGATCGAGTTGCGGTATTTCATGCGCCCGCGTGGCCGGTCTTCAGGCGCAGTGCCTTGTCGGTCTTGGCCGGTCCGCCCAGCGCGTCGATGACTTCCGCGAAGGTTTTCGGCTCGGTCTTGGGCTCGTGAATCATGACGGCAATCATTACACGATGTAATGACCGCAATCAACACGGCACGTAATGACTATGGCGTTACACCAAGTAATGGCACCGGAGGCCGTTGCATTGGGCGAAGAGAAGATCAGGCAGGAACAGGGGCGGCGGCTGACCGAGGCGCGGAAGGCGGCCGGCTACAAGTCCGCGCGCGAGGCCGCCCTGATGAACGGCTGGAATGAGAATACCTACCGGGCCCACGAGAAGGGCCGGCGCACGATCGGCCTGGACGACGCCCAACGCTACTCCCGCCGCTTCCATAGCCGAGGCGCCGCGTGCTCTGCGCAATCCCTCTTGTTCGGCGACGACGCCCCTGACGGCGACGACAGGCCCGGCCGGCACATTATCCCGATCATGGGGTTCGTCGGCGCCGGCGGCGACATCGAGCCAGACTATGAGCAGGTGCCGCCCGAAGGGCTCGACCAGATAGAGCTGCACCAGCCCTGCGGCCTGGCGCGCGACCCCATCGGATTCCGGATACGCGGAGAATCCATGATGCCCCGCTACAACGACGGCGAGATCGTCATTGTCGAGCGCGACCAGCCATACGCCACCGACTCGATGATCGGCCTCGAAGCTGTCGTTCGAACTGCCAAGGGCAATCGCTACCTGAAGCGCATCAAGGTCGGCAGCCGGCGCAATACTTTCGACCTTGTCAGCCTCGGCGCCGTCGCCACAATGGAGAGCGTGCGCATCGCCTGGGCTAGTCCCGTCTTGATGATTATTCCAAACGTCGGCTTGCGCCGGAAAAGGCTCTGACCCATGCGGAAGCTCGTCGTTACGGTCGCCCTAATTGTCGCCGCCTCGGCCCTCGTCTTCTGGATCGATCACGGTCGACGCGCCGAAGCGGACCGGCAGGCCAGGTGCGCCGACTATGAGCTGCGCCTAGCTGCCTTCGAGCACGGGCAGGTTACTGGCGACTATGATGCCAAAGGCGAGTCTCGATCCGGGTTGGAGTTCCGGGTATCTCGCTGCCGTCAGGCCGCCAATCCCGGCCCCTAATCGCCGACGATTGGCCGTTTCGCAGAGCCAGACTTCGCATTCCGCCTCGATTGCCCAGCGTGGCCGCTCCGCGTTCGTTTTCTGCCATTTTCGGGACTTGGTGGTCGCCCTGGCCGAAGAATGGCACAAAGCCACTCTTGGGAGCTGTTGACGGCCGTTCCAGGTCCTATGCCGTCGAAACGGGGCGCGCCGCGAAACTCGCGGTTGAAGGCCATTTATGGCCGTTTTGAAGCTATTTTGACGGGCCGCGCCAGCAGCGCGCCGATTCCGGGTTCTAGTGTCCCGCGCTCCGCCCAGTGCGGAATCAAGTGTCTAGCGCCGCGTTCCGCCTAGACATCAAACAGTGCAGGAAAAGCGCCGTTTTCCAGGGCGTTTCCGTCTAATCCCGGTTAATTCCGCCTGTTCCCGCCTTTACAGATTCATGTGTCCCCTCACAACTACAAAGGGCCGGCAAACGCCGGTCCTTTGTTTTTGGGGCCAGGCGATCCTGAAAAACTTATTGGGGTTTCGGCTCGAACATCGCGGCGCCGAGGATGGGGCCCGCGCCTTCCACCTGCAGCAGCGACACGAGGCAGTCGCCGCCAATGCCGTGCAGATCCTTCAGCGGCAAGCGCAGTGTCGTCGGCTCGCCCTTCCACATCCCAACCGGCATCAGTTCGCGAACCGGATGCGAGTACGTGATCGTCTCACCGCGGTTCTCGCCGCGCGTGATCTTCACCGTCTCCTCGTCCTTCGCCACCGCCAGCCAGACAGTCGCCTGACGCATGTCAGAATTCTGGGGCGCGCTGCCAATGTCGACCAACAGACTGTCGCCCTCCGCGCGCATCGACATCGGCACCTTCACGTCCTTGAGCCGCCGCTCCGCAGTTCGAATGGCCATCTCGATGGCCGCTTCGTTGGCACCGTTCACGTGGTCGATGCCGTCGACCACCATTTGCGGCGTGTAGACCTTGCCGTCGCCGCGGGCCATCGCATAGTCGCGCTGCCGATCGCTGTTTTCGGGGCTCGAGAGCGTGTCGTGCCAGCCGAGGTAATTCCAGTAGTCCACGGCGAACGAGAGCGTGATCACGCCGGGCTTCTTCCGCAACTCATCGAACAAGGCGTCGGCGGGCGGGCAGGACGAGCAGCCCTGACTGGTGAAGAGCTCCAGCAGAATTGGCGTGTCGTCCGCGCCGTCGGTCGCACCGGCCGCACCCGTATCTTCCGTGTGTCCCACGGAGGCGGCGGCGCCCAAGCCCAAGATCGCGAACGCCAACGCGCCGCTAAACCGCAACAGGGATGTTCTGGAAATGGCAATTCTCATGGCTGACAGCATGCCGGAATCCAGTTTGATTTTCTGGCAAAATCAGATCGCGCGCAGTCACAACTCGGTGACCTCATTCCACGGAACTACCGGAAATTAAGGCACCGAATTGTGTTCGCGTATACGCGTCTTCCAGGCTGGGGCACAAGAGCCTTAAGCCGCCTCTTTCACAAGACCGCGCAGCACGTAGTGCAAGATGCCCCCGTTACGGAAGTAGTCCAGCTCGTCATACGTATCGATGCGGACCAGCAACGGAACGGTTCGCGTCTTGCCGTCCGGATAGGTGATGGCGGCCTCGACGATCTGTTGAGGTTGGATATCCGCGAGGCCCTTGAGCGTCACGGTCTCGTTGCCGACGAGCCCCAGCGTTTCCCACGACGCATTGTCCGTGAACGTCAGCGGCAGCACGCCCATGCCGATCAGGTTGGAGCGATGGATCCGTTCGAAGCTCATGGCAATGACGGCGCGCACGCCCAAGAGACGTGTGCCCTTGGCGGCCCAGTCACGCGACGAGCCCGTGCCGTACTCCTTGCCGGCGAACACCACCAGCGGCACGTTCTCGGCCTTGTAACGCATCGCCGCGTCGTACATGGCGAGCCGCTCCCCGGACGGGTAGTGCACGGTAACGCCGCCTTCGCGCCCCGGCACCATCTGGTTCTTGATGCGCGTGTTGGCGAACGTGCCGCGCATCATCACCTCGTGATTGCCGCGCCGCGAACCGTAGGAGTTGAAGTCCGCCGGAGCGACGCCGTGTTGGGTCAGATAACGGCCGGCAGGGCTGTCCGCCTTGATCGCGCCCCGCGGCGAGATGTGGTCGGTCGTGATCGAGTCCAAGAACAGGCCAAGCACGCGCGCGTCCTCGATGTCCGTTAGCGGCGCGGGGTTCATGGTCATGTCGGCGAAGTACGGCGGCTCCTGCACATAGGTCGATGACGTGTCCCACTGATAGGTGAGTCCGCCTTCGACAGCGATGGCCTGCCATTCCGGGTCGCCCTTGAACACGTCGCCGTAGCGCTCTTTGAACATGGACTTCTTGACCGCCTTGCGCACGAGCTTCGCGATCTCCTTTGAGGACGGCCAGATGTCCTTGAGATAGACCGGCTTGCCGTCCTTGCCCGTGCCGATCGGCTCGGTCGTAAGATCGATCGTGACCGACCCTGCCAGGGCGTAGGCGACCACGAGCGGTGGCGAGGCGAGATAGTTCGCCCGCACGTCGTTGTTCACCCGGCCCTCGAAGTTGCGGTTACCCGACAGCACCGAGGCCACGGCAAGACCGTTCTCGTGGATCGTGCGTGAGATCTCGTCGGGCAACGGTCCGGAATTGCCGATGCACGTCGTGCAGCCATAGCCGACGAGATTGAAGCCCAGCGCGTCGAGATCCTTCTGTAGTCCCGCCTGCTCCAGATAGTCGGTGACCACCTGGGATCCCGGCGCGAGCGAGGTCTTCACCCAGGGCTTCACGGTAAGCCCCTTCTCGACCGCGTTACGCGCCAGCACGCCGGCACCCACCATCACATAAGGGTTGGACGTGTTCGTGCAGGACGTGATCGCGGCGATGACGACGTCGCCATGTCCGAGGTCGTAATTCTTCCCTTCCACTGCAGCTCGCTTATCGGCCTCGGCGCCCTTGCCGTATTCCTGATCGAGAACCTTGGAGAACGCCGGCGCCGCGTTGGTAAGCGCCACACGATCCTGAGGCCGTTTCGGGCCCGCGATGGACGGCACCACGTCGGACAGTGTGAGCGACAGCGTGTCGGTGAAAACGGGATCGGGCGTGTCTTCCTTGCGGTACATGCCTTGCGCCTTGGCGTAGGCCTTCACCAGTTCCACGCGGGAGTCCTTGCGCGCCGTTGCTTCCAAATAAGCCAGCGCCTCCTTGTCGACGGGGAAGAAGCCGCAGGTCGCACCGTATTCCGGGGCCATGTTGGCGATGGTCGCGCGGTCCTCGAGCGGCAGATTGTCGAGGCCCGAGCCGTAGAATTCGACGAACTTTCCGACCACGCCCTTTTCACGCAGCATCTCGACCACGGTGAGCACGAGGTCGGTAGCGGTCACGCCTTCTTTGAGTTCGCCCTTGAGCTCGAAGCCGATGACCTCGGGAAGCAGCATGGAGATCGGCTGGCCGAGCATGGCCGCTTCCGCCTCGATGCCGCCGACGCCCCAGCCGAGAACCGCGAGCCCGTTGACCATGGTCGTGTGGGAGTCGGTGCCGACGAGCGTGTCCGGGTAGGCGATCGTCTTGCCGTTCTCTTCCTTGGTCCACACCGTCTGGGCCAGATATTCGAGATTGACCTGATGGCAGATGCCGGTTCCGGGCGGAACGACGCGGAAATTGTCGAACGCGCCGGCGCCCCAGCGCAGGAACGCATAGCGTTCGCCGTTGCGCTCATATTCCTTGTCGACGTTGAACTTGAAGGAGGCGCCCGACCCGAAAGCGTCGACCATCACGGAATGGTCGATCACGAGGTCGACCGGGGCCAGCGGATTGATCTTCTTTGAGTCGCCGCCGAGCTTGGTGACCGCATCGCGCATGGCCGCGAGGTCGACCACCGCGGGCACGCCCGTGAAATCCTGCATCAGCACGCGCGCGGGCCGGAAGGCGATCTCGCGGTCGCTGCGCTTATTCTGAACCCATTCGGCCAGGGCGCGGATATCGTCCGAGGTGACCGTGCGCCCATCCTCGTGCCGCAGGAGATTTTCGAGCAGCACCTTCAAGGAGAAGGGCAGCTTGCCGACGCCGTGGAGTCCCTCCTTCTCCGCGACCTTCAGATCAAAATACTCGTACTCGTGCTTACCGACCTTCAGAGTGCGCCGGCACTTGAAGCTGTCGAGCGAGGTCAAAACAGCCGATGTCAATGAAATCTCCTTTACGAGCCCAGATGGTGGGCAAGTCCCAGCAAATATGTGCGTCTCGGCCAACTGAATGCAAAGACGCAGCCAATTGCGTCTAGCCGCATCGCCAAGAGGGCTCAAATCAGCCCTTGCGCCCCCGATTGAGGATATTTCCCAGCCGGCAGCGCGTCTTGGCCTTTGGTTACACGCTTTTCCGCAACTATAAAGACCCTTGCAACGACCAGACAATGACGCGAAGAGACGCGCTTTCCATCGCCGCGGCGATCTAACCTGCCGAAATTTTGCGCAACCAGGCTGCAGACCGTTTTATGAGCATCCCCTTCTCCGTAAACCTCAAGGCGCATGACGTCGCCTGCGACCGAGGCGGACGGCGCCTGTTCGAAGGGCTGTCCTTCGACCTCGCGCCCGGTGACGCTCTCCTGGTGCAGGGTCCCAACGGCACGGGCAAGACCAGCCTCATGCGCCAGATCGCGGGCCTGCTGCCGCTCGCAGGCGGAGAGATCACGGCGGCGGGCGCCGAGATCGATGTGCCGGCGGCCGAGCTTTGCCACTATGTGGGACACCTCAATGGGGTCAAAGCCAGCCTGAGCGTGCGGGAAAACCTGACTTTCTGGACGGACTTTCTAGAAGGCGACGCCGCACGGGGCGAATTCGAACGGGGCGATGTGGATGCCGCGCTCGATGTTTTCGGGCTGACGCCGATCGCCGATATCGCAGCCGGGTTTCTCTCCGCCGGCCAGAAGAGAAAGCTGGCTCTCTCGCGGCTATTCGCCTGTCCGCGCCCGATCTGGCTGCTCGACGAACCGTCGGTCTCCCTCGACACCGTGTCCGTAGCGCGCCTCGGCAAGGCCATCGAGGCGCATGGGCAAGCTGGCGGCATCGCCATCGTCTCGACCCATGTCCCGCTGGGCGGAGCCTTCACCCATACGCTCGATCTGCAATGCCAGAATCCTGGCGAGGTCCCTGCCGAGGAAGGCGCGACGTGAAGGCCGCACTCGCTCTTCTTCGGCGCGACATCGCGCTCGCCTTCCGCGAAGGGGGTGCTATCGGCGTCGCGCTCGGCTTCTATCTGGTGGTCGTGGCCATTGCCCCGTTCGGCCTTGGGCCGGACATGAATCTCCTCGCGCGCGTCGCGCCGGGACTGTTGTGGATCGCGCTACTATTGGCGGCGCTGCTGTCCGCAGACCGCATCTTTCACAACGACTACGAGGACGGGTCCCTCGACGCGCTGGCCATGGGGCCTCTCCCGCTCGCCGCGGTGGCCGCATCGAAGTCGCTCGCCCATTGGGTGACGACATGCGTTCCCCTCGCCCTGCTCGCGCCGGTCCTGGGGCTGCTGCTCAACTTCCCGATCGACGCGATCCCGATCCTTGTGCTGGCCATGCTCGTCGGCACGCCAGCGGTCAGCTTCATTGCCGGGATCGGCGCCAGTCTCACATTGGGGCTACGGCGCAGCGGGCTCCTGCTCGCCCTCCTCGTGCTGCCGCTCTATGTGCCCGTGCTCATTTTCGGCGTGTCCACCATCTCCGCCGCGGTCACGGGCCCCGGATCGCCCTGGCCGCCCTTCCTGATGCTCTGCGCGATCAGCCTGGCCAGCATGGTTCTGGCGCCGCTCGCCGCGGCGGCGGCCCTGCGCAACAGCTTCCGCTAGAGCAGCAATCGGCCATGTTTTCGGCACACCTTTCCGTTTTTTCATGGCGCTTCTGCTTTGCGCTTTCCGGCCAAAGCCACTAGATCAGCAACGATGACATTCTCACTGACCAATCTCGCCAACCCGTCGCGCTTCTTGACCTTTGCAGGCGCCGTGATTCCCTGGCTCGCCGCGTTGACGGTGATATTGCTCGGGATCGGCCTGTACCAGGCGTTCTTCGTGGCGCCGACCGACTACCAGCAAGGCGAGACCGTCCGGATCATGTACATCCACGTGCCCGCCGCCTGGGTCGGCATGGGCTGCTACGCGGTGATCGCCATCGCGGCGCTCGGAACCTTGATCTGGCGTCACCCGCTGGCCGACGTGGCGGCGAAAGCCGCAGCGCCTATCGGCGCCACCTTCACCCTCGTGATCCTGGTGACCGGCTCGCTTTGGGGCAAACCCATGTGGGGTACCTATTGGGTCTGGGATGCGCGGCTGACGTCGCTGCTCGTGCTGTTTCTGCTGTATCTCGGGCTGATCGCCCTGTGGCAGTCGATCGAGGATCCGGGACGGGCCGGGCGCGCGGCCGCCATCCTAGCGCTGGTCGGAGCCGTCAACCTGCCCATTATCAAATTCTCGGTCGACTGGTGGAATACGCTGCATCAGCCCGCGAGCGTGTTCCGCGCCGGCGGTCCGACCATCGACCCCGCGCTCCTCACGCCCCTCTTCGTGATGGGAGGCGCGTTCCTCGCACTCTTCGTGCTGCTGCACCTCATCGCCATGCGCGCTGAAATCCTGCGGCGCCGGGTGCGCGTCCTGCAACAAACCCAAGTCGCGCAAGCGGCCTTGTCGTAGACGAGGACCCATCCATGCTCGGTCTCGGACCTCATGCCAGCTTCATCATCGGCGCCTACGCGGTGGCGTTGGTCGCGTTGGGCGCGCTCACGATCGCGATCATCGCGGACGACCGCAAACAGCGCCGCCTCTTGGCCGACCTCGAGCGTCAAGGCATTACCCGCCGCTCGGCCGCAAGACCAAGACCCGCTGCGACGCCGACCGTGACACGCACGGCCCCGTCGGATGCGAAGGGGGCCACGTGACCGGCCCTCGAAGCTCCGACGGAAAAGAAGCAGCGGCAACGCAAGCGCCGCCAAAGCGCCGGTTCGGCGTTCTCCTGCCATTCGTCATCTTCGCTGCCATTGCGGGGCTGTTTTTCGTCGCGCTGAATTCAGGCGATCCGTCGAACCTGCCGTCGGCGCTGATCGGCAAGCCCGTGCCGCAGTTCGACCTGCCACCGCTGGAGGCAGCCGATGCAACGCCCGGTTCGGCCAATGACGTGACGTCTGCGGCGCTCGGCAGGGGCAAGCCTGCCGTCATTCATTTCTTTGCATCCTGGTGCGGGCCGTGCCGGGAGGAACATCCGGATGTGATGGCGCTTGCCGAAGCGTTGCGCGCACAAGATCCGGACATTCAGTTCTACGGCATCAACTACAAGGACGACGCGACCGCCGCCCGCCGGTTCCTCGGCGGTTACGGCGATCCGTACACGCGCATCGGCGTCGACCGCTCCGGACGGACGGCCATCGACTTCGGCGTCTATGGCGTTCCGGAGATCTACGTGATTTCTGGCGACGGAACGGTTGCGCTCCGCCATGCGGGGCCGCTGACCCGAGATGTCGTCGAGGCGAAAATCCTACCGCTCATCCGAAATGGCGCGGCGTCCGCGGAGGCAGGTCAACGGCCGAGTGAAGACGAGCCGTCAGGCTAGGCGTCGTCTCCAGCGGCCACGATCGTGGCCAGCGTCTGCAGAAACTCGTTCCGTTTCGTCGCGCTGAGTCCCGCCAGGAGCCGCGAGTCGGCCGTACTTGCAGCAGGCTTCGCCTTGGTCAGCGCTTTCGTGCCCTTCGCGCTCAGCTTGATCGCGTAGGCCCGGCCGTCTTCCTTGGCGCGCTTGCGCTGAATGAGGCCGCGCCCAAGCAGCCGGGCGACGATGTCGGCGAGGGTCGAGCGATCGATGCCGGTGCGCGCGACAAGCTCCGCCTGCGGCAGTCCCTCTTCCTGCGAGACGGCGGTGAGGACCGCGTACTGCCGAGGCGTGAGCCCGCTCTTCTTCGCCTCTTCGGCAAAGATGTCCGCCGCCCGCTGACCGGCGCGATGCAACAGATGCGTCGCAGAGCTCTCGAGCGGATTCTTAGATTTCGTCGTCATATGGACGTTCCCCGTGTGAAACGGCGCCTCATCCCAAGTCCACTGTCCTCGGACCTTCCGGCGCCTGATGTTATAGATCGCAAGCACACACCCGGTCGCACCATGCGGCAACGGGACATGCTGTCACCCCGAAACAAACCTCAGAGTACGCTTCCTGCAGGAGACAAGCCGCACACTGAGCGCCTCATATCGGCACCGCGCGCGCATCCTGCAAGTGCCAACGCGGCTGGATCCGTACGAAATGCGCCGTCTCAATGCTGTTGCGAGTTCTCTTCCACGCCATAGCGCTGCATCAGCGGCACTTGGGACATGGCAAATAGGAATGTGATCGGGAGAAATCCGAAGGCTTTGAAACTTACCCATGTGTCAGTCGAGAAACTGCGCCACACAAATTCATTGAGCACGGCCATGGCTACGAAGAATATCGCCCACCGTATTGTCAGTTTACGCCAACCTTCCTGCGTCAGATTGAATACGGGACCAAACAATAGGGCGAGCACGGGCTTCCGTGCGAACAAGCCGCCGATCAGCAGTATGGCGAACATCGTATAGACGATGGTCGGCTTGAGTTTGATGAACGTGTCGTCGTGCATGTAAAGCGTCAAACCGCCGAAGGCGAGAACCAGACCCGCACTGACGACCGGCATCACCGGAATCTTCCGGTACAGCCACCAGGCAAGGCCGAGAGAGATGATCGTCGCCACCATGAACGCCGCGGTGCCGGCAAAAATGCCGTAAGCCGCGTTCACACCGAAAAAGACAAGCAGCGGTCCAAGCTCGATCAGGAGCTTTCCGGCGACGGATTGCTCCGACTCCTTGCCCTTCTTGATCTCGGTCTTCGGTCCCGGCTCCGTCGTGGCCTCAGGCGGCTGCGTCATTCTCTTGGTCTGCTCCTGCAATTGCGCGCGCGTAGTCATGCGCATCGAACGGCTCGAAATCTTCAATACCCTCACCGACACCGATGGCATTTATGGGGAGACCGAACTTCTCCGCGATCGCCACGACTATGCCGCCGCGCGCCGAACCGTCTAGTTTGGTCACGACGAGATTGGTGACACCTGCGATTTCACGAAAGGTTTGGACCTGACTCAGCGCGTTCTGTCCAGTGGTGGCATCGAGCACGAGCAGGACCGTGTGCGGCGCGTCCGCATCGAACTTCTTCAACACGCGAACGACTTTCGCCAGTTCGGCCATCAGGTCGCCCTTGTTGTGCAAGCGCCCCGCCGTGTCGATGAGCAGGACGTCGGTGCCGTTGTCCTTCGCCCGCTCGAGCGCTTCGAAAGCCACACCGGCCGGGTCTGAGCCGACATCCCGTGCAACCACTTCGGCACCAACACGCCCGCCCCAGATCTTCAGCTGATCGATGGCGGCCGCACGGAACGTATCGCCGGCGGCGAGCAGAACGGTCTTGCCGCTCTTGACGAACTGATGGGCGAGCTTGCCAATCGTGGTCGTCTTGCCCGTTCCGTTGACGCCGACCACGAGGATCACGTGCGGCTTGGCATCGGCATCGAGTTCGAGCGGCTTCGCGACCGGCTCCAGAACTTGTGCGACCTCTTCTGCCAGAACGGCGCGCACGTCGTCCGCGGTGATGTTCTTGTCGTGGCGCCCGGTCGACAGGCGATCGCGTATGCGGTCGGCCATGGCGAAACCGAGATCGGCCTTGAGTAGAACTTCCTCGAGCTCGTCGAGCGTCTCTTCATCGAGCTTTCGCTTGGTGAGAACACCGGTGAGGTTTTCACCCAGCGCGTTGGACGTGCGCGATACGCCCGCCTTGAGCCGCGCGAACCATCCCTTCTTCTCTTCGGGCTTCTCCTCGCCGCTCACCGCAGCGCCTCCGCAAGCCACGCGGCGCCGTCGTCACCGGCAACCACGCAGTTGACCAGGGCGCCGGCGCTCGCCGTGCAAGGATCGACGCGGACAGGGGTGAAATCGGGAGAGCGACCTTGATGCTCCGTCTCCATGAGCACCTGGATGCGGCGCCCCTTCGCTCCCTCGAGATGGGATTGCAGGGCGGCCGTGCCCTTCTCCCGCAAGGCCCGCGCTCGCTCGGCGATAACCTTGCCGTGGACCTGGGGCATGCGCGCGGCGGGCGTGCCCTCGCGCGGCGAGAACGGGAAGACGTGCAGGAAGGTCAGGCCGCAATCGTCCACCAGCGCGAGCGAGTTCTGGAACATGTCGGCCGTTTCCGTCGGGAACCCGGCAATGATATCGGCACCGAACACGATATCCGGGCGCACACGTCGCATCGCCTCGCAAAACGCAACGGAGTCCGCCCGCGCGTGACGCCGCTTCATCCTCTTCAGAGTGAGATCGTCGCCCGCCTGCAAGGACAGGTGCAGATGCGGCATCAGCCGCTCTTCCTCGGCGATGGCCGCAATGAGATCGGGATCCGCTTCGACGGAATCGATCGACGAGAGCCGAAGGCGCGGCAGCTCCGGCACAAGCTTGAGCACGGTCCGCACAAGCTTGCCCAGCGTCGAAGCGCCCGGTAGGTCCTTGCCGTAGGCCGTCATATCGACACCGGTCAGCACGATCTCGTGATAGCCGTTCTCCACGAGGCGGCGGACCTGCGCCACGACTTCGCCCGCAGGCACCGACCGCGACGGCCCGCGTCCATATGGGATGATGCAGAAGGTGCAGCGATGATCGCAGCCGTTCTGGATCTGCACGTAGGCGCGTGCACGGCCCCCGAAGCCGTCTATCAGATGGCCCGCCGTCTCCGTGACCGACATGATGTCGTTGACCGAGACCTTTTCCGTATCGTCCGTGCCGAGACCGACCAGGCCGAGGGAGCGGTACGTCCGCGCCTCGAGCTTTTCCTGATTGCCGATGACGCGATCCACCTCGTCCATCTGAGCGAACTGGTCCGGATCGATCTGGGCGGCGCAGCCGGTGACCACGATCTTGGCATCGGGGCGCTCGCGGCGCGCCTTGCGGATCGCCTGGCGCGCCTGGCGAACGGCCTCACCGGTCACCGCGCACGTGTTGACGATCACCGCGTCGGCAAGGCCGGCGGCGTTCGCGTGCTCGCGCATGACTTCGGACTCGTAAGAATTGAGCCTGCAGCCAAAGGTGACGATGTCCAGATCCGACATGTGGCGGCTTCTAACAGAATTCATCCAGTGTGTCAGACACGTTCAGTGTCTCAGACACCTTGCGCTTCCGAGCCGAGCAGCTCGGGCGGCAATGTGCCCTCGAAATCCAGCGAGTAGGGGCCCGTCATCAGCACATGACCGTCACCCTCGCGCCACTCGATCACGAGATCCCCGCCCGGCAGCGACACGGTGACCTTCCGGTCCGTCAGGCCGCGCCGCACCGCCGCCACGGCGGACGCACAGGCCGCGGTGCCGCAGGCGCGGGTAAGTCCCGCGCCCCGTTCCCAGGTACGAAGGCGGACATGGCCCTCGTCCAGAACGTGCGCGACCGAGATATTGGCGCGCTCGGGAAACAGCGGATGGTGCTCCAGCATCGGCCCGATCCGGCCGAGATCGATCGTCTCGACGTCGTCGACGAAGAAGATCGCATGCGGATTGCCCATGCTGACCACGCCCGGCGAATGCAGCACCGGCGCATCGATCGGCCCGGCCTGAAGTTCGATACAGCTCGTGTCGTGGAACTCCTCGGCCAGCGGAATCTCGTCCCAGGCAAGGCGGGGTTCGCCCATGTCGATGGTGACGAGACCGTCCGCGCCCGCATAGGCGCCGAGCACCTGATCCTCGGTCTCGATGGTCACCGTAGGGCGTCCCAGCTCACCGGCTACGACGCCCGCCACGCAGCGCGCGGCGTTGCCGCAAGCGGCCACCTCGCCCCCATCGGCATTCCAGATGCGCATGAACACGTCGGCCTCTGACGACGGGTCAAGCGCGATCAACTGATCACAGCCGATGCCCGCCGCACGGTCCGCAATCGCGCGCACCGCATCGGCCGGCAAGGCAAGATCATCGTGACGGCGATCGATCACGACGAAGTCGTTCCCGAGGCCGTTCATCTTGCGAAAGCTATGCGTCGTGGCGCTCATCGTCTCCAATCCAAAGGTTCCTGCTCTCTATAGCGCCGTCGGCGGCAATGCCGCTAGGCCCGCTCGCAGCTACCCCTGCTCAATCGGGCGAAGCGCCAGAAAGGCGATCAGGGCCAAGCCGGCGAACCCCGCGCCGGTCAGGAACGTGGCTTCCGGCGAGACGGCATCCCAGAGGATCCCGGCAACCAGGCTCGCCACCAGCGTGGCGATCCCGGCGGTGAGGCCGAAGACCCCGAAAGCCGTGCCGCGAAGCTTGGCGGGCGCAGCGTGGGCCACCAGCGCCGAGAGCACGCCCTGCGTCAGTCCCAAATGGAGACCCCAGAGGCCGATCGCAAGGAACACGGCCACGAGGCCCGAGCCGAAGGCCAGCAGCAGATCGGCGGCGATCAGCGCGGCCAGCCCCGCCAAAAGCGGCGGCCGCGCGCCGAACTGGTCCTGGAGCCGGCCCGCCGGATAGGCGGTAAGCGCGAAGACGATGCTCATCACCGCGATGACAGCCGGGGCGAGAGCCAGAGGCAGGCCCTCTCCATAGGCCCGGATGACCAGGAACGCCTCGCTGAACCGGGCCAGGGTGAACACGGCGCCCGCGCCCACCACGAACCAGTAGAAGCGCCCGAGCCCGCCCAGGTCCCGCAGCTTGATGGGAACGCGTTTGGCACCGTCCGCCGACAGATGCTGCGGTCCGGGGTCCCGGACGAAAACCAGAAGGATCGTCACGGAGATCACGGCGGGGATGACGGCGAACCACAACACGGTGCGGATATCGTCGTTGAAGAGCGCCATGAGCCCGATCGCCAGCAGCGGCCCGAGCGTCGCGCCGACCGTGTCGAGCGATTGCCGCAGGCCGAAGGCCGCGCCCCGCTGCGCCGGCGGGGTCACGTCGGCGACCAGCGCATCGCGTGGCGCCCCGCCGCATGCCCTTGCCGATCCGGTCAACGAGGCGGCGAACGAGCGAGCGCAACGGTGCTCGCCAAGGGAAACAGTGGCTTGGTCACCGCCGCGAGACCGTAGCCCGCGACCGCCAGGGCCTTGCGGCGCCGAAGCGTATCGGAGAGCCAGCCCGAGAAGACCTTCACGATCTGGGCGGCTGCCTCGGCAATCCCCTCCACGAGGCCGAGGACGGCGGCACTCGCCCCGAGATTGACGACCAGGAACAAGGGCAGCAACCCGTGGATCAGCTCTGAGGACACATCCATGAAAAGGGATGTGAAGCCCAGCGCCCAGACCGTCGGCGGGAGCGCCTTGCGGGTTGTCGTCGTTGCGCGCACCGGACCTTGGCCTTCGTCGTATCGGGGGGTTTCAAGCGTTGCGGTGGGGGCACTTCTATGGCGTTGTGTCAGTCACTGCACCTTCTTTTCAAAAGACGGAGGCAAATAAGAAATGCTGGGCATTCCGAAACACGACCCCGTTCATGCGCTCGTTCCCCATACGCTCGAAGAGCCGATAATGGGGGCCGAGGCCGGCCCCCTCGGGGGACGCAGCTTCATGGTGAAGGACCTCTTCGCCATCGCGGGCCGCAAGACCGGGAACGGCAACCCTGAATTCTACGCCGCCGCGCCGCCGGCGAAGGCGACCGCGCCGGCTGTCGCCGCGCTCCTGGATGCGGGCGCATCCCTGACCGGCATCACCATTTGCGATGAGTTCTTCTACAGCGTGCTCGGGACCAACGCCCATTACGGCCAGCCCGTGAATCCGCGCGCGGGCCGCTATGTGACGGGAGGCTCCTCTTGCGGCTCGGCCGCCGCCGTGGCCGCGCAGATGTGCGACTTCGCGCTCGGCTCCGACACGGGCGGCTCGATCCGCGTCCCGGCCTCGTTCTGCGGGCTCTACGGGCTCCGTCCGACCCACGGCCGTGTCGACATGAACGGTGTGACGCCGATGGCCCCGAGCTTCGACACGGTGGGTGTCTTGGCGGCGGATGCGGAACTGTTCCGGACCGTCTCCCGGCTCCTGCTGCAGGGTGACGGCCGCGAGACCCCGATCGAGCGGCTCATCCTCGCGACAGACATCGTCTCCGAATGCGAAGCGAGCGTGGACCAGCTTGTCTGGCGGACCCTCGACGCTCTGGCGCCCGCACTGCCCGACGTCCAACACGCCGAAATTGCCGGAGAGACCATCGTCTCCTGGCGGGCGGCGTTCGCCACGATCCAGGGCTTCGAGATCCAGTCGACCCTCCTGCCCTTCGTGAGGGACAACAACGTGGAGCTCGGGCCTGGGATCAAGGAGCGATTCGAGATCGCCGCCGGCATCAGCCCGGAGGATGCCGAGGACGCGCGCCGGGTGCGCCAGACCGTGGCCGCCCATCTCAAATCCATCCTTCAGCCCGGGACGGCGATCGTCCTGCCGACCACGCCGACCCAGCCGCCAGAGCGTAACATTCCCGACGGCGCCTCGTTCGCGGAGTACCGCACGCGTACGCTGCAGAATACCTGCATGGCCGGCCTTGCCGGGCTGCCGCAGATCTCGGTTCCCGTGGGCGAGGCGGCCGGCTGCCCGGCTGGGCTGTCCTTCATCGGCTGGGAAGGCGGCGACGAAGCTTTGCTGGACTTTGCAGTCGGGCTGTCCGACTTGATCTGACGAAAGCCCCAACAGGAAGCCCGCAGGAACCGCCGCCCCAATGTCCGCGCTCAAACCCTACCTCTATCTTGCCGCCGCAATCGTCTTCGAGGTGATCGGAACCTCTTCCCTGAAGGAATCCGAAGGCTTCACGCGCCTCGTGCCCAGTCTCGTCACGGCGGCCGCCTATGCGGCCTCGTTTACCCTTTTGGCCTTCACGCTCAAGACCATCCCTGTCGGGCTGGCCTATGCCATCTGGTCAGGCGTGGGCATTATCCTCATCGCGGCGATCGGCTGGTTCCGTTTCAACCAAACACTGGATACGCCCGCTCTTGTCGGGCTCAGCCTGATCGTCGCCGGTGTCGTCGTCATCAACGCCTTCTCGAAGTCGCTGCCGCATTAGAGCGGGTTCCGGGAGCTTGACTTCCGAGGCGCGCTGACCGACATTCCGCGCGAAATTCATGGCAGCTCGATCCCGAGCCGCCGCCCTTTCCGGGGTCTTGGGCTTTCCAAGATTAGGAAGGGGGGTCAACACCCGTCAGCGCGATGCGCCCACGGGTGCTTTTTTCGTTGCGTACTTGGTTTCGAACCAAGAACGCAAAGCCAGACTTTGGTCCGCAAGATGGAGGCGGATGCAATGGTGTCGAAGCTCAATAGCCGGACTCTTGGCCTGGCCGCGGCCCTCGCACTGACGGGCCTGTCGGTATCGGCCTTGGCCCAGCAGCCTCAGGTTCCGGTGCTCGCGGGCGGCGAGGCGGACTACGACGCCTGCGGCTCGCAGGGCGTGGTCCGGGGCCTCGATCCCAACGGCGACGGCTTTCTGGCCGTGCGCGGCGGACCCAGCTCCAAGTACGGCATGCTGGACAAGATCTACAACGGCATGATCGTCAATCTCTGCGATCAGCGCGGGAACTTGCTCGGCGTCGTCTATTCGCACGAGACCAGGGATTGCGGCGTCGGGACGCCCTGGCCCCGCAGACAAGCCTATTCCGGCCCGTGCCGCTCCGGCTGGGTCTATCGCAAATTCGTTGCGGATTACGCCGGCTGATGTTCGAGACCCTCTCAGATCGCCTTTCCGGAATTTTCGACAAGCTCACGCGCGCGGCGCGCTGAGCGAGGCCGATGTCTCCGAAGCCATGCGCGAAGTGCGCCGGGCCTTGATCGAGGCCGACGTCGCGCTCGACGTGGTGAAGTCGTTCACGGACCGGGTGAAGGCCAAGGCCGTCGGCCAGGACGTGGTGAAGTCGGTGACGCCCGGCCAGATGGTCGTCAAGATCGTCAACGACGAGCTCGTCCGCATGCTGGGCTCCGAGGCCCAAGGCATCGATCTCGCGGCCACGCCACCCGTGGTCATGATGATGGTCGGCCTGCAGGGCTCCGGTAAGACCACCACCACAGCGAAACTCGCCCATCGCCTCACGACCCGCGACAAGCAGAAGGTCATGATGGCCTCGCTCGACACGCGCCGCCCCGCAGCGCAAGAGCAGCTTCGCGTGCTCGGTGAGCAGGCCAATGTCGCCACCTTGCCGATCGTCGAGGGCCAGAGCCCGACCGAGATCACCGAGCGCGCCGTCGCGGCCCGGCTCGGCGGCTTCGACGTGCTGCTGCTCGATACGGCCGGCCGCACCCATATCGACGAAGAGCTGATGGCTGAGACGGCCGCGATCGAGAAGATCGCGCAGCCGCACGAGACACTGCTCGTCGCCGATGCGCTGACCGGTCAGGACGCGGTGAACCTCGCCAAGAACTTCGGCGAGCGCGTCGATCTGACGGGCATCGTGTTGACCCGCGTGGACGGTGACGGCCGTGGCGGCGCTGCGCTTTCCATGCGCGCGGTTTCCGGCAAGCCCATCAAGCTGATGGGCGTGGGCGAAAAGCTCGACGCGCTCGAAGACTTCCATCCGGACCGTATCGCCGGCCGTATTCTCGGCATGGGCGACGTGGTCGGCCTGGTCGAGAAGGCGATGGAGACCGTCGAGGTCGACAAGGCCCAGAAGATGGCCGAGCGCATGAAGAAGGGTGCGTTCGACCTCAACGATCTTTCCGAGCAGCTCGGACAAATGCAGAAGCTCGGCGGCATGGGCGGCGTGCTTTCCATGCTGCCCGGCATCGGCAAGGTGAAGAAGCAGATCGACGCCGCCAATCTCGACGACAGCGTCCTCAAGCGCCAGCAAGCGATCATCAGTTCGATGACGAAGGCCGAGCGCCGGACCCCGAAGCTGCTGAACGCCTCGCGCAAGAAACGCGTCGCGGCGGGTTCGGGCACGAGCGTGCAGGACATCAACAAGCTCGTGAAAATGCATCGCCAGATGGCCGACATGATGAAGGCCATGGGCAAGAAACGCGGCGGTCTGTCGGCCCTGTTCGGCGGCGGCATGCCGCAAATGCCGGCCGATATGCCTGAGGGCGGAAGCCTGCCCCAGGGCGCGGAGTTGCCGGCCAACTTTCCGGGCCTTCCCGGGGGCGGACTTCCCGGCGGCCTGCCGGGGCTACCGGGCGCAGGCCTGCCGCCAGGGCTTCCAGGACTTCCCGGGCAGCGCAAGAAGAAGCGCTGACCCGATCGCAAATGCCAACATCACATCGACTAACACCTAGGAGTAAGAAATCATGTCACTGAAGATCAGACTGTCGCGGGGCGGCGCCAAGAAGCGCCCGTTTTACCGCATCGTCGTTGCCGACTCGCGCAGCCCGCGCGACGGCCGCTATATCGAGAAGATCGGCACGTTCAACCCGCTGCTGCCGCGCGATTCCGACGACCGCATCAAGCTCGACACCGACCGCGTAAAGCACTGGCTCTCCAACGGCGCCCTGCCGACGGACCGGGTGCTCCGCTTCCTGGACGCCGAAGGCCTGATGAAGCGCGAGGCGCGCAACAATCCGGAGAAGGCCAAGCCCGGCAAGAAGCGCCTCGAGCGCGAGGAAGCCAAGCGCGCCGCCGAAGAGGCAAAAGCCGCCGAAGCCAAAGAAGCTGCAGAGAAGGAAGCTGCTGATGCAGCTGCCGCCACCGAGGAAGAGGCCGACGAAGAGGCCACCGACGAGGTTGCCGCTGAGGAAGCCAAAGAGGCTTCTGAGTAAGGGCTCATACGCACGTTGGGCGGCGAGGCAAACCTGGTTCTCCTTGGCGAGATCGGCGCGGCACAGGGCCTGAAGGGCGAGGTGCGCGTGCGGTCCTATACGGAAGAGCCGGCCGACATCGCCGCCTACGGGCCCTTGCGCAATGAGGCGGGCACGAAGACGATTGAGATCGAGCGTGTCCGCGTCACGCCGAAAGCGGTGATCGCACGGATCAAGGGCGTGACCACCCGCGAAGCCGCCGAGGCGCTGAACCACACCAAGCTCTACGTCGCGCGCGATGCCCTGCCGGAAGCGGCCGACGATGAATGGTACGTTGGCGACCTGGTCGGCCTGAAAGCGGTCTCGGCCGAAGGCGGGCCGCTCGGCACGGTCGCGGCAATCCACAATTTCGGCGCGGGCGATATCATCGAAGTCGAACGCACCGAAGGCGGCCCTTCTCTGCTCGTTGCCTTCACGGACGACACGGTTCCTAAGATCGACATCGCCGCGGGTCGCCTGGTGCTGGTCCCGCCGGAAGAGATCGAGGCGTCAGACGACGGCGACGCTTAGCGTCGTGCGGTACGGGCGCGTTACACGGTAGAGTGCTTCCCATGACACCCCGCCCCTCGCCGCAAACAAACAGCCCGGCGCCTCGGAGCCCATCCGACTTACCGATCCTCAATCGGCTGGGTCCGCTCCGGCGCTTCGCCGAGATCGGCATTGCGGGCTACCCGCGCGAGACCCGCATCCGGCTCGCCATCATCAATGTGATGGCCCTGCTGATCGCCTTCACGTCACTGACCTATGTGGCGACCTATGCGAGCTTCGGGGCCATGAAATACTGGCCACTGATCGCGGCCAATCTCGTGCTTGTCGCCATCGCGCTGCTGGCGCCGCTTGCCCACCGCATCAACGACGTCGCGGCCATGATTCTGATCTGGGTCGCCGAATATGCCGCGCTGTTTTTCTTCGTGCGCGAGCTCGGTCACAACTCAGGTATCCAGCTGAACTACATCATCGGCGCGGCGGTCGCCTTCGCGATCTGCGGCATCGGGCATATCCGGCTGGTCGTCGCGGCCGTACTGTCCGGCCTCGCGCTCCATCTTGCGGCATGGTTCCTGTACCCGCCCGGCAGCGCGCGCATCGCGGCGGACCCCGCGCTGTTGCATAACCTCTACATCTCCTCCGCCGTCACAACGTTCGGCATCGTGGCGCTGGTGGTTGGCTATGCCCTCAACAAGGCCGACCGTGCCCGGGCCGAGGCCGACCGGCTGCTTGCCAATATCCTTCCCGAACCCGTCATCGACCGCCTGAAGTCGAACCCGGCCGAGCGCATCGCCGACGCGGTGCCGGACGCATCGGTTCTCTTCAGCGACCTCGTCGGCTTCACGGCGCTGTCCAAGGAGCTCGGTGCGGCCCGCACGGTCGAGATCCTCGACGGGCTGGTCACCGAGTTCGACCGTCTCGCGACCGAGCACGGGGTCGAGAAGATCAAGACCATCGGCGACGGCTACATGGCCGTCGCGGGTGTCAGCCGCGCTCAAGAAGATCATTGCCAACGCCTCGCACGGCTGGCGCTCGCCCTGCCGAAAGTGGTGGCGTCCCTGTCGGAGGCCCACGATGTCGAACTGCGCATCCGCATCGGCATTGCCCGGGGTCCGGTCATGGCCGGGGTGATCGGCGCCGACAAATTCTCCTACGATGTTTGGGGCGAGACCGTGAATTACGCGGCGCGGCTGGAATCGCACTCGCTCCCCGGCGAAATTCAGGTCTCGGCGGCAGTCTGCGACGCCCTTGGCGATAGGTTTCTGCTGACAGAGCGCGGGCCCGTCTCCATCAAGGGCGTGGGGACGCGCGAAACATGGTTCCTGATCGAAGAGGCCGGCCCGGCCCCTGAAGCCACGGCATGATTTGGACAGCTCTATGACCTGGAAGGCGACCGTGCTCACCCTGTTCCCGGAGATGTTCCCGGGGCCGCTCGGCTTGAGCCTGGCGGGGAAGGCGCTTGCCGAGGGCGTTTGGCAACTCGACGCGATCGACATCCGCGACTTCGCCCATGACAAGCATCGCTCCGTGGACGACACGCCCGCCGGCGGCGGGGCCGGCATGGTGATGCGCGCCGACATTGCCGCGGCTGCCATCGATGCCGCCAAGGCCGCGGCCCCGGCTGGCACGCCCGCGATCTACCTGTCGCCGCGCGGGACGCCACTCACACAGGCCGGCGTCGAAGTACTCGCCCATGGCCCCGGCGTGATCCTCTTGTGCGGCCGGTTCGAGGGCCTCGACCAGCGCGTGCTCGACGCGCGCGAGATCGAGGAGGTCTCCATTGGCGACTATGTCCTCTCGGGCGGGGACCTCGCGGCCCATGTGGTCATGGACGCCTGCGTGCGCCTGCTCCCCGGCGTTGTAGGCAATGCCGGCACCCACGACGAGGAGAGCTTTGCCTCCGGCCTCCTGGAATACCCCCACTACACCAGGCCGCGGGAGTGGGAAGGCCATGCCATTCCCGACGTGCTCCTCTCGGGCGACCACGAAAAGATCGCGGCCTGGCGCCGCGAACAGGCCGAAGCGCTCACGAAGAAGCGTCGCCCGGATCTCTGGGACTGGCGCCGCAAAGCTAAATCTTGATCGAAGTCAGGGCGTTGCGGGCCTCACGGCCCAAGCTTCCCTCAAAAATATGGAGTTGGGCATGAAATCGATGACGTTGCTTGCTGCCGTGGTGGCGCTGGGCCTGCCGGGCGAGATTCAGGCTCAAGACGCCGATATCGCGGCCGGTAAGGCTTACGCGGAAGCCGTCTGTTCCAAATGTCACGCGGTGCTGGCGGGCGAGGATCTGTCGTCCGAGTTCGGGGCCACGCCCTTTCAGGAGGTGGCCGAAACTCCAGGAATGACCGAATATGCCCTGTCTGTCTGGCTTCAGACCTCCCATCCGACCATGCCCGATATCGTCTTGGAGCAGGACGAGATGCGCAACGTCATCGCCTATATCCGGAGCCTCGACCGCAGGCCTTGAGGGCGCGGATTCCGCCCAAAAACAATCGACAAACCCCAAATCCTGGGGTAGGAAACCTCCGCTGGCCGCCGAGTATATGCCTTGGGCGGCCTAGAGCGTCTGGAAATTTCAGTTCCGGACGAAAGACCAATCAAAAAGAATGGCGTTCGTCCATGGGTCGCAAACGGCCCGGCAGGCGCCCGTGAAAGGTATCGAGATGAACATTATTGCCGAGCTCGAAGCAGAGCAGATCACCGAGCGCCGCAACAAGCGCAGCGTGCCGGAGTTCGGCCCCGGTGACACCGTCCGCGTCAACGTGAAGGTTGTGGAAGGCGAGCGCAGCCGCGTTCAGGCCTATGAGGGCGTGTGCATCGGCCGCGCCGGTGGCGGCATCCACGAGAACTTCACCGTCCGCAAGATTTCCTACGGCGAAGGCGTGGAGCGCGTGTTCCCCATCCACTCGCCGCTGATCGAATCCATCGAAGTGGTTCGCCACGGCCGCGTGCGCCGGGCCAAGCTCTATTACCTGCGTGGACGCCGCGGCAAGGCGGCCCGTATTCCGGAGCGCCGCGATACGCGCACCGACGCCAAGGGCAAGAAGGCGCACGGCTTCAAGGGCTTCACCAAGCCCAAGGGCGAGCCGGACGATCTGAAACTCATCGCCGGCATTACCGAGGATCTCGAGAAGAAGCTGAACAAGCTCGGCGTCACCAAGTTCGACCAGATCGCCAATCTCAGCGATGACGGTATCGCCTATCTCGCCGACAGGCTCTCGCTCGGCAGCCAGATCGAAGACAACGACTGGAGCTCCAAAGCCGTCGCGCTTCTGGCCGAAACCACGGCCGAAGAAGTCCCGGCGATTGAGGACGAACCGGCAGAGTCCGACACGGCTGAAAAAAAGGACGCGTAGCGTCTTTCAAGAAGGATCGGCCGGGCATCGACCCGGCCGCCCCTCTCCAAAAGCCGATGCTTCTTCGGGCGGCTCTCCTAGGCGCCCCTGACGGGTGCCGTCACAGGCTTGCCGCGCAACTGGAATTTCCGGATTTAATCGCCATCTGAGGCGTGGAAGATCCGAAAGGTTGAGTTCAGATCAATGGCAAAGCCCCGCACGCTCTACGACAAAATCTGGGACGAACATCTGGTCCACGAGGCCCCCGACGGGACCAGCCTCATCTATATCGACCGCCACCTCGTCCACGAGGTCACGAGCCCGCAGGCTGAAGGCCTACGCATGGCCGGCCGCGATGTGCGCGCGCCCGAGAAGACGCTCGCCGTGGTAGACCACAACGTTCCGACCACGGACCGGTCCAAGGGCATCGACGATCCGGATTCGGCCACCCAAGTCGCGGCGCTCGCCAAGAACGCCAAGGACTTCGGCATCGACTACTACCATGAGCTCGACAAGCGCCAGGGCATCGTGCACGTGGTCGGCCCCGAGCAAGGCTTCACCCTGCCCGGCACCACCATCGTCTGCGGCGACAGCCACACCTCGACCCACGGCGCGTTCGGCGCGCTGGCCCACGGCATCGGCACCTCCGAGGTGGAGCATGTGCTCGCCACCCAGACGCTGATCCAGCAGAAGGCCAAGAACATGCTGGTGCGTGTCGACGGCAAGCTGCCCGAGAACGTCACCGCGAAAGACATCATCCTCGCCATCATCGGCAAGATCGGCACCGCCGGCGGCACCGGCCACGTCATCGAATATGCGGGCGAGGCCATTCGCGACCTTTCCATGGAAGGCCGCATGACCGTCTGCAACATGTCGATCGAGGGCGGTGCCCGCGCAGGCCTGATCGCGCCCGATCAGAAGACGTTCGACTACATCATGGGCCGGCCGCGCGCGCCGAAAGGCGCCGCGTTCGAGATGGCGAAGGCCCATTGGGAGACGCTGTTCACCGACGAAGGCGCCCATTTCGACGCCGAGATCGTGCTGGACGCGGCGAACCTGCCGCCCATCGTCACCTGGGGCACGAGCCCCGAGCAGGTGGTGGCCATCGACGGCCGCGTGCCGAACCCGGCTGACATAACGGACGACACGAAGCGTCAGGCCGCGATCCGCGCCCTCGACTATATGGGTCTCAAAGGCGGCGAGAAGGTCACCGACATCGCGCTGGACCGTATCTTCATCGGCTCGTGCACCAACGGCCGCATCGAGGATTTGCGCGCCGTGGCGAAGGTGGTCGCAGGCCAGCACGTCAACGAGAACCTGAACGCGATGATCGTACCGGGCTCCGGCCTCGTGAAGCTGCAGGCCGAGGAAGAGGGTCTGGACAAGATCTTCACCGAAGCCGGCTTCGAATGGCGCGAGCCGGGCTGTTCCATGTGCCTTGCCATGAACCCGGACAAGCTGGCGCCAGGCGAGCGTTGCGCCTCGACCTCGAACCGCAACTTCGAAGGCCGTCAGGGCCGCCTGGGCCGTACCCATCTGGTCTCGCCGCAGATGGCCGCGGCGGCCGCCATTGCCGGGCGCTTCGTCGACATCCGCGAGATGCATTAGCGCAGCCGGTTGGATTCACCGCAGCTTATTGGAGAGGCGGCATGACATCGCTGGTCCAGAAGAAGTTCGGTGAGGCGGCAAGCGACTACGCGGCCTGCGCCGTGCACGCGGAAGGCCCCTCGCTCGCCCGGCTCACGGAACTGATCGACCCGCTTCCGACATGGAGGCAGCTCGACATTGCGACTGGCGCTGGCCATACGGCGCTTGCCTTCGCGCCCGGCATCGCCAAGTCGACCGCGTCCGACATCACGCCGGAAATGCTCGCTCAGGTGAAGCTGCTGGCGAAGGAGCGCGGCCTGACGAATGTCGTCACGCGCAAGGCCAACGCCCAGGACCTGCCCTTCCCCGACACCAGCTTCCATCTGGTGACCTGCCGGCTGGCGGCCCATCATTTTCCGAGACCTGAGAAATTCGTGGCCGAGGCCGCGCGCGTGCTGATCCCCGGCGGCGTCTTTGCCCTGGTGGACAATGTCTCGCCGGACGATGCGGACATCGCTGCGAGCTATAACGCGTTCGAGAAGCTGCGCGACCCCAGCCATGGCCGGGCGCTGTCGCTCAAAGAGTGGTGCGCGCTGATCGACGAAGCAGGGCTGGAGCTCCAGTCCGCCGAGGTGATGGATCAGGACATCGGTTTCGAGGCGTGGGTGGAGCGCATGCGCTGCAGCCCGCAGACCGTGGCGCGTTTGCGCGAGATGCTCGACGAGGAGCCCTTGCGGAGCCTGTTGCGCCCGCGCGAGGCCGCGGACGGCCTCACCTTCACCTTGCGCGAAGCGATCGTCCTTGCGGGGAAGCCGGCCTAGCCGTACCCGTCCATTTCGGGTCGGCGAAGAAGCTGCGGGGCTGTAATCCCAGAAGCACGTCCGGCAGGGCCTGGCGGCCCGCGCAATACCCGTTCCAATCGCCACAGGGCGGCCGGCACCAATTGTTCCAGGCGCCGCAATCGGACGAGCATTCCGCGCCGGCCGGGCATTTCTGCTTGGCGTGCGCCGTCCCCGTGGCGGCCAGCGCCAGCAGCGCCAAACCAAGCCATGCCGTTATGTTGCGGGCCGTCATGGTGGCCAATCTACCACACCTCGCCGGATTTCCCGGCCCGGCCCGCGGCCTCCCCTTGCCATGGGCCCGTGGCGCCCTAAATGCACCAAGAACCATGACGCAGTCACACCACCATCGCGTGCCGGATCTCGCCGATTTCGAAGCGGTCGCGAACCAGACATTCGCGCAGCTCCCGGCCACGTTCCGTGACATGACCCAGGAAGTGGTCATCCGCGTCGAGGATTTCCCGGCATCGGAGGTCCTTGAGAGCCTCCACATTGACTCGCCCTATGGGCTTTTGGGCCTCTATCACGGCATCGATCTCACCCGGCAGAGCGTGCTCGATGTCTCGCCGCTCCCGGAGATGATCTTCCTCTACCGGCGTCCGATTCTGGCCTATTGGCAGACCCGCGACGAAGCGCTCGAAGACATCATCGCCCATGTCTTGATCCACGAGATCGGCCACCATTTCGGCCTCTCCGATGACGACATGGAGCGCATCGAGTCGGAGGCGGCGGGCTAACGCATGGGCGGAACCGCACGGAACTTGAGCGAACGCAAAGCGCCGCGACAATCGGTGGTCATTGTCTAGACACCATTACACATCTAAACTGGGACAAGGATGGGGTTCAAAACGACGATATTGGGGTGCTTGCTTTTGGCTGCCGCTGCTCTTACGGCCGCTATAGGCTGGGGCCAGACGGCAACCGCGCAGGAATTCGTCTTCCGCGGCAATCGGGCCCAGGCGCCCAGCGTCGGCCAATACATGAAGCAGGCCGGCCCCCAGACCAAAGAGGTGCCTCACGGCGCGCTGAAGATCGACGACGTGCCGGTCAATTGCGGCACGCGGCCTACCGTGCTGAACCCGAAGTTCGACAGCTGGGGCGGCGCTTTTCCCGGCTTTCTCATCATGAACACCGCCAAGATTCAGGGGCTTTCCACTCAGGTGAAGCTCTACATCTACTCCCATGAATGCGGGCACCAGTTCATCGGCGCCAGCGAAACGAAGGCGGACCTGTTCGCCATTCGCCGCGGCGTGAGGTGGGGCTGGCTCGATGCCCAAGGCATGGAAGAGATCTGTACCTTTATCTCGAAGCTGAAGGGCGACGCGGTGCATCCGGCGGGCCCGAAACGCTGCACGACCATGCGGAATTACTACCGCGAGCTCGTCAATGGCAGCCAACAGGCAACAAGCTCCGGCTTGCAGCCCAATACGCTCGGGCCGTCCAACTAGACGTCCTCCAGGCCGTCATGTTAGCCGCCTAGAAGATCCAGGCGATCATCAGCCAGAAAATCACGAAAAAGATCAGAAACCCGACAATCGTGAACGGCAGTTCGCCGAGAATGGCGTCCCCGCCAGACGCCACCGCCATCACCAAAATGACGGTCAAGGACACGGCGAACGAGATCAGCGCGGCATTCTTCAATCCCAATCCGGCGGAGAACGGATCGCCCGACCCCATGGCCGCGCCCAAATAGTAGAGCCCGCCAAACCCGAGCAGAACGAGCAGGATCAGCGCGACAGCCACGGCGACGAACAGCTTTGTCGCCTCTTTTCGGTCCTGCCGGTCACCCTCGCCCATAAGCCCTCCGATGTGGTTCCCGATGAACGCGCCGCGTTCTAGTCGTCCAACTGTGAAGCCTGCGCCCGGCTGATCGCCTCGCGCACTTCATGGGGCTCTGGCAGTTCGCCGACGGAGAATTCGGGCTCGTCGCCGGCGGTGGCGATGATCACTTCGCCGACACCGAAAATCCGGTTGAGGAAGCTCTGATTGACCTGAACGGAGCGCACATGACGCAGCGCGACTGCAAGCCGCTCCTTGCTCAAGATGCCCTTCTCGTAGAGCAACTCGTGGTCGGTGACAGTCAGCGATGTCGCCTGGCATTTGAGATACCAGTAGAGCAACAGGATGATGCCGAGGCCGAACACGGCAATCAGCAGCACGCAGAGGATGAAATAGAAGGGGCTGGCCCGGAACATCGCCGGATGAGCCTCGTAAATCACCGTGCCTGCCATGCGCTCGATCTCCCCTCAGGTCCTCAAAGCCCGGCCGCACCGTGCCCCGGCAACAGCGCGGGACTGTGACAGTAGAAACTCTGTCCGGAAAGCTCTATATGGCTCTGCGAATAGAGGTTCATCATGGAAAAATTCACGACACTCACGGGCATAGCCGCCCATCTGCCGATGATCAACGTCGACACGGACATGATCATCCCCAAGAATTACCTGAAGACGATCAAGCGCACCGGCCTAGGCGAGGGTCTTTTCGCCGAGCTGCGCTATGATGAGAACGGCACCAAGCACGAAGATTTCGTGCTGCACAAGGACCCGTATACGAAAGCGCAAATCCTGATCGCGGGCGACAATTTCGGCTGCGGCTCCTCCCGCGAGCATGCGCCCTGGGCCCTGCTCGATTTCGGCTTCCGCTGCATCATCGCGCCGTCATTCGCGGACATCTTCTACAACAACTGCTTCAAGAACGGCATTCTGCCCATCGTTCTGCCGCAGGAAGAGATCGCAAAGCTGATCGACGACGCCGAGCGCGGCGACAATGCCCGGCTGACCATCGACCTGGAGGCCCAGGAGATCTCCGGCCCCGACGGCGGCAAGATCCACTTCGACGTCGATCCGCACCGCAAGCGCTGCCTGATCGAAGGGCTCGACGACATCGGCCTCACTATGGAAAAGGCGGCGAACATCGACGCCTTCGAGCAGAAAACCGCCACCGCGCGACCTTGGATCTAGCAGCCATCCCGTCATGCCCGGACTTGATCCGGGCATCCACGATTTCCCTGCAAGCCCGCTAGACGTAGATGGCCGGGTCAAGCCCGGCCATGAAGGCTCTTGGTATGAATCGAGACCTGAGACTTTACTTGAACGGAACGGGATCGGTTTCCTGCTCGACGACCGTCTCGCCGCCACGGGTCACGGTCACCTTCGCGGTGTACTGACCCTTGGGCCAGCCGCCCGCGGGAACGCCCGTCTTGCCCGCCTGAATCAACACGTCGGTGTCGTCCTCGGTGATCTCGTTGACGCTATGCATCAAGGACTCGCCGTCCAGCGTGAGATGGAGCTCCACGCGGTCGCCCTTCTTGGCGTGGGCGACCCAGCCGTAAGCAACGCCGGGCGAATTGAAGCTGGGTGTGGGCAGGAGCATGCGCCGCATCAGCTCTTTCTCATCGACCTTGTGATCGGTGATCCCGAGGCTCACGATCGTGGTCTTGGCCTCGGCCCTGGCCGCCGAATCGTCGGTCTCATCCGCCGCCGCTGCCAGGCTGGACCCGAACGCCAGCGCAAGAACTGTCAATAGCACCCTTGTCAGCATGTCCCACTCCCGCTACCCAAAGCGCCGCCGGACTATTTCCGGCCTTTCTTTAGTGGTGCTTTAGCATAGGGCGGACGCAAATTCATGGCCTCATTCAAACTCTTACTTCTTCCTGGCGACGGCATCGGCACCGAGGTGATGGACGAGGTCACCCGCCTCGTCGAATGGGCGAACGGCACCGGGGCCATCGCAATCGAGACCGAGACGGACCTCGTGGGCGGCTGCGCCTACGACGATCACGGCGAAGCCATTTCCGAGACCGCGATGGAGGCCGCGCACGCGGCCGATGCGGTCATGCTGGGCGCCGTGGGTGGGCCCAAATGGGACGGCGTCCCCTACGACAAACGCCCCGAGGCGGGTCTCCTGCGCCTCCGCAAGGACCTCGAGCTATTCGCCAATCTGCGGCCCGCGATCTGCTACCCGGCCCTGGCCGAGGCTTCGTCGTTGAAGCGCGAGTTGGTGGAAGGCCTCGACATCATGATCGTGCGCGAACTGACCGGCGGCGTCTATTTCGGCGAGCCGAAGGAGATCACCGATCTCGGTAACGGCCAGAAGCGCGCCGTCGACACGCAGGTTTACGAGACCTACGAGATCGAGCGCATCGCCGCCGTCGCCTTCGATCTCGCCCGCAAGCGCGGCAACCTGGTGCACTCCGCCGAGAAGCGGAACGTGATGAAGACCGGCGTGCTGTGGAACGAGGTGGTCACCCAGGTCCACAAGGACAGCTATTCGGACGTGAAGCTCGAGCACATCCTCGCCGACAACTGCGCCATGCAGCTCGTCCGCGCGCCGAAGCAGTTCGACGTGATCGTGACCGACAATCTCTTCGGTGACGTCCTCTCCGACGAAGCGGCCATGGCCACGGGCTCGCTCGGCATGCTGCCCTCCGCCTCGCTGGGCGCCCCCGACGACAACGGCATGCGGCCGGCCATGTACGAGCCCGTGCATGGCTCAGCGCCGGACATCGCCGGCCAAGGCAAGGCCAACCCGATCGCAACCATCGCCAGCTTCGCCATGTGCCTGCGCTACTCTTTCGACCAGGGCGCGCTGGCCGACAGGATCGAAACGGCTATCGCCGACGTGCTGGACCAGGGCTTGCGGACCGGCGACATCGCGCAGGCCGGCTGCAAGACGGTCGGGACTCGTGAGATGGGCGATGCCATCATCGCGTCGTTAAACAATGCCAGTTAGGTGACATGAGACACCCTTCCGCTTGGCTGCCCCTCGCCCTCATCGTGCTCCTCGCGGCGCCGCTTGCCTGGGCCGCGGACGAGACGGACGAGACCGCACCCTCTGCCTCGGAGGGCACGCCGGACACCGGCGCGGCGGCTGACGCAGAGAGCAACGACCCAGACGAAAGCACGGACGCCCCCGAGCCCGAGGCGGCGGACGCAGCGTCTGAAGAAGACGCCACGCCCTCGGAAGACGAGACCGCGATCCCGGACGCACCCGTGCTCGGGCCGCAAGTCAGCTCCAAGATCGAGTTGACGCCCGAGGAGAAGGCGGAGAAGGAAGCCCGCAAGGCCTGCAAGATCGAGATTTGCGACATCATCGCCACGCGCGAACCGATGGGCGAGGACATCGCCTGCGACATCAAGAAGACGTGGCGGGCCGAAAGCCTGACGAAGATGCTCGGCGATCAGTTCTCCTGGCCCTGGGGTAGAGCCGTCTGCCAGTCGAAGCTCAACCTGTCGCGCGCGGATCTAGCCGGCGCCATGCTCGAATCCAACGCCACCATCAAGATGGAAAAGTTCGCGGTCTCCTGCGAGCTGCATACAGGCGAAGGGGAGCCCTACGTCGTCGAGGCGGAACTGGCGCCCGAGGTGACCTTCAGGGGCGGCAAGGCCGTTTCCGCCAGCATCAACTGGGGCGACGTGTCGGCGCCCCTGATGATCTATCCGATCCTCTATGCGGGCACCGGCCTCGACAATCGCTCCAACCTCCTCGGCTCGGAAGTGGTCGAGATGGTCAACGAGTTCACCCAGAAGAAATGCGCCGAGGTCAAAGTCGAACTGCCGGGCCGCCGGGTGAACTAGGTCCCTTGGCGGGGCTTTCGCGGCGGCTTTGACTTTCGCCGCGCCTTCCCATACATCCGCGCCAATACCGCGCGCACGCCGAATTGACCCGCTGTCGCGCCATCAGGAGTACCGGAATGGGTTACAAAGTCGCCGTCATCGGCGCGACCGGCAATGTCGGGCGCGAGATGCTGAATATCCTCGAGGAGCGGGAGTTTCCCGCCGACGAGGTCATCCCGATCGCCTCGCGCCGCTCGGTCGGCCGGGAGGTCTCCTATGGCGACGCACGCCTGAAGTGCCGCGACCTCGAGACCTTCGATTTTTCCGGCGTCGACTTCGCGCTGATGTCGGCGGGTTCGGCGATTTCCAAGGAATGGTCGCCCCGGATTGGCGCGACCGGCTGCGTCGTGATCGATAACTCATCCTGCTGGCGTTACGACCCGGACGTACCGTTGGTCGTGCCCGAGGTGAACCCCGACGCCATCGCCGGCTTCACCAAGAAGAACATCATCGCAAACCCGAACTGCTCGACCGCCCAGCTCGTCGTGGTGCTGAAGCCGCTGCACGACGCGGCCAAGATCAAGCGCGTGGTCTGCTCGACCTATCAATCCGTGTCCGGTGCGGGCAAGGAGGCGATGGACGAGCTCTGGAACCAGACCAAGGGCATCTTCGTGACCGATCCTCCGTCGCCAGAGAAGTTCACCAAGCAGATCGCCTTCAACGTCATTCCCCATATCGACATCTTCCTGGACGATGGTTCGACCAAGGAAGAATGGAAGATGATGGCCGAGACCAAGAAGATCCTGGACCCGAAGATCAAGCTCACCGCGACATGCGTGCGCGTTCCCGTCTTCGTCGGCCACGCCGAAGCCGTGAACATCGAGTTCGAGACCCCGTTCAGCGCCGACGAGGCCCGCGACGTCTTGCGTGACGCGCCGGGCGTCCTCGTGGTCGACAAGCGCGAGGACGGCGGCTACGTGACGCCGGTCGAGTGCGTCGGCGACTTCGCCACCTTCGTCAGCCGCATTCGCGACGACCAAACCGTCGACAACGGCCTGACGCTGTGGTGCGTCTCGGACAATCTCCGCAAAGGCGCGGCGCTCAATACGATCCAGATCGCCGAGACCATGATCGAGCGCGGGCTGCTCGCGAAGAAAGCGGCTTAGGGACTCCCGACGAGACGGCCAGAAAGTGCTGGTCTCTGCCTAAAGAAAACGAACCGAGCGCCGGTTCGTCTAAGACCTCGCGCGGCCGGAACGGTGTGCTCAGGCCTCGACGGTCTCGGGCAAGGGCGAGAACGTGTCCGTGTCCTCGTCGAGCGCCAGGACCACGCCGCTGCCGATGTCGAAATGGAGCCCATGCAGAGCGAGCATGCCCTCGGCTTCCTTGTTTCGCACCGCATCGAACATGCGCAGGTTCGACAGCGACTGGCGCACACCGGCCAGTTCGAAAGCCGTCTCCTCCCCGTGCCTTTCGATGTCGCTTTTCTTGACATCGAGCCCGTCGAGCTGTGTCAGCCAAGTCCCAATGAAATCGGTGTCGTCCGGCTTACCCTTCAGCTTGTCGCGATAGGCGGCCATCCCGCCGCAATGGGAGTGACCGAGCACGATGATGTTGGGAACTTTGAGCACCATGGCCGCATATTCGACAGCCGCGCTCGTGCCATGGAACTTTCCGTCCGGCTGAAACGGCGGAACGAGATTGGCGACATTGCGCACAATGAACAGATCGCCGGGCCCCGCCCCGAAGATCGCCGACACGTCGACGCGCGAGTCGCAGCAGGCAACCACCAGCGCGGCCGGGGCCTGCCCTAAACTGGCGAGCTGTTCATAGCGTCCCTTGTCCGCCGGATGACTGTCGTTCCGAAACCGCCAATACCCATCGAGAAGTTTTTTTGTAAGCACGTTTCTTATCCTTGTTCCGTTCGAACGAAGTTCTCAGTTTGGATCGGGATTGTCTAACCGGAGAACCGTGTCTGTTTAATTGATATTTTCTATCTCAGGAGCCTCTCTGCTTAGAGAAAGCCCGAAACTTCGGATCACTCACGAAAACGTTCCAACGCGGGAGTCCGCTCTCAGCAACGTCGATAGAAAAAGCCGAACGGGCCTTTCGGAATGCCGTCTTGATTGGGCTGGGGCCCGGGCGCGTAATGGACGTGCCGGCACTTCAGAAGCGCACCACAAAACCCGCGCCAACCGGCAAAAGGAAACGCGGTCCACCAACCGAATTTCAGTTCCGGTTTTGGGACCCCCAACGCGCGACATGTCTGGCGCGTCGTACATCTCCGCTTGTGGGCGCTTGCGGGACGTCCACGAGCGCCCAGTCATGTCGCCTCTAAAGGAGCGCCGATATGGCAAAAGTTCTCTGTGTACTCTACGACGATCCAATTGACGGCTTCCCGCCGAAATATGCCCGCGACAGCATCCCCCACATCGCGGGCTACGCGGACGGGCAGACCGCCCCGACACCCGATGCCATCGACTTCACGCCCGGCGAGCTGCTCGGCAGTGTCTCCGGTGAGCTCGGATTGCGCAAATTCCTGGAAGCCAATGGCCACGAACTCGTCGTGACGTCCGACAAGGACGGCGCGGATTCGACCTTCGAGAAGGAACTCGTCGATGCCGACGTGGTCATCTCCCAGCCCTTCTGGCCCGCTTATCTGACGGCGGACCGGATCGCCAAGGCGAAGAACCTCAAACTGGCCCTGACGGCCGGCATCGGCTCCGACCATGTCGACCTGCAGGCCGCGATGGACAAGGGCGTCACCGTCGCCGAGGTGACCTTCTGCAACTCGATCAGCGTCGCCGAGCACGTGGTCATGCAGATCCTATCGCTCGTTCGCAACTACATCCCGTCCTACCAGTGGGTGGTGAACGGCGGCTGGAATATCGCCGACTGCGTCGAGCGGTCCTACGACCTGGAAGGCATGGAAGTCGGCACGGTCGCCGCGGGCCGCATCGGCCTTGCAGTGCTGCGCCGCCTGAAGCCGTTCGGCGTGAACCTGCACTACTACGACAAGCACCGCCTGCCTGTTGATGTGGAGGAGGAACTCGGGCTGACCTTCCACCCGAATGTCGAATCCCTCGCCAAGGCCTGCGACGTCGTCACCATCAACTGCCCGCTCCATCCCGAGACGGAGCATCTGTTCGACGATGCGATGATCGGCAAGATGAAGCGCGGCAGTTATCTCGTGAACACCGCGCGCGGCAAGATCTGCGATCGTGACGCCGTGGTACGCGCTCTCGAGAGCGGCCAGCTCGCGGGCTATGCGGGCGATGTCTGGTTCCCGCAGCCGGCGCCCAAGGATCACCCGTGGCGCACCATGCCGAACCACGGCATGACGCCCCACATCTCGGGGACGTCGCTCTCGGCACAAACGCGCTATGCCGCCGGCACGCGCGAGATCCTGGAGTGCTTCTTAGCCGGCAAACCGATCCGCGATGAGTATCTCATCGTTCAGGGCGGCGCCCTGGCCGGCACCGGCGCACACTCCTACACCGCCGGCGACGCCACCGGCGGCTCCGAGGAAGCCGAGAAGTACAAGAAGGCAAGTTAAGCGCCCCTGATCGACGCAATCGGGGCGCGCGGCCCCGCGCTCTTCTCCCTGGTGCAGGCAGCCCCCTGACACCTTCCGGAGCGCGGGGCCTTTTTTCGCTCCCCGACCCCGAGCGTCACAGTGTTGAGGTGGGACATGCAGCACGTGCGAACGCGGGCGTTCCGTCACATCGGCGTCATAATCGCGCCGGGTCGCCCGGGTCGATGGCAAACAGCGTCGAAACATGCTCCTGGCACTTGCGATAAGCACCAAGCCCGTTCAGAGTAGCCGCCAATAAGCGCACAAATGCGCCATTCAAACGGGGGGAGTGTCCACTTATGACGACCGCAGCGAGCGCGGAATCTGGAGGCGTGTTCGGCTGGCTCGACCGGTCGCACACCGTGGCGAAACCGGGCTTCAGCCGATGGCTGGTTCCGCCGGCCGCACTTTGCGTGCATCTTTGTATCGGCCAGGTCTACGCGTTCAGCGTGTTCAACCTGCCGATGACCAAGCTGATCGGCATCACCCACTCCGCGCCGGACGACTGGAAGCTCACCCAGCTCGGCTGGATCTTTTCTCTTGCGATCGTCTTCCTCGGACTCTCCGCGGCCTTCACCGGCACCTGGCTCGACCGCGTGGGCCCGCGGCGGGCCATGTTCACCGCCGCCTTGTGCTTTGGCGGCGGTTTTCTGATCTCGGCGCTCGGCATCCATCTGCATCAGCTCTGGCTGATCTATCTCGGCTATGGCGTGCTCGGCGGTTGCGGCCTCGGGCTCGGCTATATCTCTCCGGTGAAGACGCTGATCACCTGGTTCCCCGACCGGCCCGGCATGGCCACGGGCATGGCCATCATGGGCTTCGGCGGCGGCGCGATGATCGCCTCGCCCCTGTCCGTATGGCTGATGAAGTACTTTTCCAGCCCGACCGATGTGGGCGTCATGGGCACCTTCGTCACGCTCGGCATCATCTATCTCGTCTTCATGATGATCGGCGCGGCCTCGTACGCGTGCCTCCCAACGGCTGGTTGCCCGAGGCTATGAGCCGCCCGCGCAGCCGAAGAAGATGGTCACCACCGCCCACGTCCATGTGGACGAGGCGCTGAAGACACCGCAATTCTATCTGCTGTGGGGCGTGCTCTGCCTGAACGTGACAGCCGGCATCGGTGTGCTTGGCCAGGCCTCGGCCATGAGCCAGGAGATGTTTCCAGGGCAGATCACGGCCGCGGCCGCGGCCGGCTTCGTCGGCCTCTTGAGCCTGTTCAACATGGCCGGGCGCTTCTTCTGGGCCTCGTCCTCCGACTTCATCGGGCGGCGTAACACCTACATGATCTTCTTTGCCCTCGGCATGGTGCTCTACGCCCTCGTGCCCTGGACGGGACAGATCGATTCCATCGTCCTTTTCGTCGCCTTGTATGCCGTGATCCTGTCCATGTATGGCGGCGGGTTCGCCACCATCCCCGCCTATCTCAGGGACGTTTTCGGCACGCGTTATGTGGGCGCC
Source organism: Methyloceanibacter stevinii (assembly GCF_001723355.1). Classification (NCBI taxonomy): domain Bacteria; kingdom Pseudomonadati; phylum Pseudomonadota; class Alphaproteobacteria; order Hyphomicrobiales; family Hyphomicrobiaceae; genus Methyloceanibacter; species Methyloceanibacter stevinii. The sequence continues at coordinate 113,487 of NZ_LPWE01000014.1, forward strand.
ATTCACGGGCGGCTCTTGACCGCCTGGTCCGCGGCCGGCGTGTTCGGGCCGGTCCTGGTGAACTACATCCGCGAATACCAGATCAATCACGGGGTGCCGAAGGCGGACGCCTATTCGGTCACCATGTACATCATGGCGGGGCTTCTCTTCGTCGGGTTCATCTTGAACTGGCTGATGACCCCCGTGGACCACAAGCACCACATGACCGAAGAAGAACTCAAAGCGTCGATGGAGACTTGAGAATGACCGAAACAACCCATCACGAGACCGTCTCGGGCGCCAACAAGGTCAAGCTGGTCCTGGCCTGGACGCTGGTCGGCATTCCGCTTCTATGGGGGGTGTTCAACACGCTGGCCAAGGCGGCTTTGCTGTTTCAATAGCTGTCAGAATCTGACAGAACGTCGCAGATGACTGCGGTCGGGAAAGCACAACATGCTGTTTTACAAGGATAATTCCTGTAAGAATCTGTTAATGCGGCAGTCATGCGGTTCTCATCCGCGATCGCCATTATCTAGGGACGATAACGTTCACCGAACGAACTCAAGGAGACGACCATGAAAGAGTGGCTGAAGCCCGAGATCACCGAGTCCGAAGCTGGCATGGAAGTTACTTCCTACCTTCCGGCTGAGCTCGACCGCGCTTAATTAGCGCTGATCTAGCCTAGTTTTCGAAAATGGCGGTCCTAGCGATATGCGGGGCCGCCATTTTTGTATGCGCGACTGGTTGTCGTCTTACTGCGCCGCTCGATCGTGACTGCCGGCAGCACCCTTAATCTGTTCAGATTGTTTTCATTGACGCGTCATGCGCCGCTCATCCAAATTGTCGCACCCTAGGGTATCGTTTAACGAAAGGAGACGACCATGAAAGAGTGGCTGAAGCCCGAGATCACCGAGTCCGAAGCTGGTATGGAAGTGACTTCCTACCTTCCGGCCGAGCTCGACCGCACTTAATTAGCGCTGATCTAGCAAACCACGAATGGCGGCTCTCGCGATGGCGGAGCCGCCATTTTTGTTTGCGTATTGGGCTCCGCGAGCGCCCCACCGCTGTTCAGATAGTTTTCATGCACGAGTCATGCGGTTCTCATCCACCATCCCCATTATTGTAGGACGACTTCATTGATTGAACCGAAGGAGACGATCATGAAAGAGTGGCTGAAGCCCGAGATCACCGAGTCCGAAGCTGGCATGGAAGTGACTTCCTACCTCCCGGCTGAGCTCGACCGCGCTTAATTCGCGCTGATCCAGTAAAGTTTTCAAAAATGGCGGTCCCAGCGATATGCGGGGCCGCCATTTTTGTTTGTGGCGGCTGTTATTGCGAGGCCGCAACCGCGACACCCTCCATGGAGGGTGACAGACCCTCCCCCCGAAATTATGGTCCCACGGCGCTGGACGCCTCTCGCTGCCCCAAGGCGCCGAGAGCCCAGCCGGCGCACCGCGCGATTGGTCGCAAGAAGCAAGAGGGACCCCTGCCATGCCCTGGGTGTATCTTATCGCCGCCGGGCTCTTCGAGGTCGGCTTTGCCTCGACGCTCAAACTCACCGACGGTTTCACGAAACTCTGGCCGACTCTGATTTTCACCGTCTGCATCGTTCTTTCGTTCGTCCTTCTCAACAAGGCGGTGAAGGATCTCCCGATCGGAACCGCCTATGCGATTTGGACGGGGATTGGCGCTGCGGGCACTGCCATTATCGGGATCCTCGTCTATAAGGAGCCCGTCACGGCGCTGCGCCTGTTCTTCATCGCGACGCTGATCGGTTCCATCATCGGATTGAAACTCGCAACAACGACCACATGACCCAGACACCAAAGATCGACCGCACCGTTACCGGAAACTATTTCGAGGACTTCAAAGTCGGCGAGGAGATCGTGCACCCCACGCCGCGCACCGTCACCGTCGGCGATGTCAGCGTCTACACGGCGCTCTATAGCGGCCGCTTCGCCGTGCAATCCTCGGACGCCTTCGCCCAAAGCATCGGCTATCCGCGCTCGCCCATCGACGACACGCTCGTCTTCCATTTCGTCATCGGCAAGACGGTGCCCGACGTGTCGCGCAACGCCATCGCCAATCTCGGCTATGCGGAGTTCCGCTTCCTCGCGCCGGTCTATCCGGGCGATACCATCGCCTCGACCTCGGAGGTCATCGGCGTCAAGCAGAACTCGAGCGGCAAGAACGGCACGGTCTATGTGCGCACCACGGGCCGCAACCAGAAGGGCGAGCCGGTTCTGTCCTTCGCACGCTGGGTCATGGTGGTGAAGAAGAATCTCGACCTGCCCGCGCCCGAGACGGTGATCCCGGAGCTCGACAAGGAGATCTCGCCCGACACGCTCGGCAAGGCGCTGCCGCCCCTGAAGCTCACGGTCTACGACTACGCGCTCGCCGGCTCCCCGCGCCGCTGGGGAGACTATGCGGTGGGCGATAAGATCAACCATGTGGACGGTCAAACGATCGAAGAGGCCGAGCACCAGATGGCGACGCGGCTCTATCAGAACACCGCGCGTGTGCACTTCAACCAGCACCGTGAATCCCAGGAGCGCTTCGGTCGCCGCCTCGTCTATGGCGGCCACATCATCTCGATTGCGCGCTCGCTCAGCTTCAACGGCCTCGCCAACGCTTTCCATATCCTGGGGCTCAACGGGGCGCGTCACGCCGCGCCGTCCTTCGCGGGCGACACGATCTACGCTTGGAGCGAGGTGCTGGACAAAGCCGAGCTTCCGGGCCGGTCGGATGCGGGTGCGCTGCGCCTGCGCACCTTTGCCGTGAAGGACCGCGACTGCGCAGATTTCCCCGGCGTGAAGGAGGACGGCAAGCTGGAAGACGGCGTCGTGCTCGATATGGACTACTGGGTCGCTCTGCCGCGCTAAAGCAGCCGTGCCAGAGGGCGGCGCGCGATCGCGCCGCCTCCCTTAGGCCTCTCTCTCTCGTTAGAGTGATGCCTAAGTTCAATAGGCCTCAGTGATGTGAGGCGCCGCCCTGAAGGAGATTTCCGCGATGAAGAACCTGTTCCGTATTGCCGCCCTAGGAGCCGTCACGGTCACCCTCGCTACTCCGGCCTTGGTTTCTCCGGCGTCGGCGGCGGAGACGGCCAAGGCAGTCCTGCAGAACCCGGACGGCAAGGAAGTCGGAACGGTGACGCTGACGGCGGTGCCCTCGGGCGTTCTGCTCGATGCCGACCTGACGGGGCTGCCGGAGGGTACGCACGCCTTCCACATCCACGGGACGGGCAAATGCGAGGCGCCGGACTTCAAATCCGCCGGCGGGCACTTCAACCCGGAGGAAGACCAGCATGGCCTCAAGAACCCGGCTGGTCCCCATGCGGGCGACATGCCCAATATTCATGTTCCGGAGAACGGCAAGCTGCACATCGAAGTGCTGAACCAGATGGTGAGCCTGCCGGGCCTTCTCACAGGCGAAGGCACGGCCATCGTGCTCCATGAGCAGGGCGACGACTACGTCTCGGACCCGGCGGGCGATGCCGGACCCCGGATCGCGTGCGGCGTCATCACCGAATAGGCCGTTGTCCCCGTCACAATTCGTTAGTGTAAACCTTATGTAAAAGTTTTCGGTCCCATTCTTGAGCCTCTTAGTTCCGCGACTTGGGGGAGTTGCCCATGGCTTGGGAAGGACCGTACGACGGCATGATGGGGGGCGTTGCCTACATCGTCGGCTCTCACGTTTGGGAGTCGCTCGACGGCGGCCAGACCTGGATCATGTCGAAGTTCGTCGACGACGAAGAAGCGTGCTACGAAATCGCCAAGCCCGCTTAGAGACTTGAATCTGCTTAAAGTTTAGAGCCTTCGGCGCGTGCACCGCGCGCTTCGGCAGCATCGGCCCTGGGTCAAAGGGCCCAGGCTGTCGCGATTGCCCCTGTCTTCTCTGTGCGTTATGACAAGACCAGACTGGGCAACACATACAAAAACCAATGACAGATAAGCTTGGGGCGGAGCGGCCTCTTTCTCCGCATCTGCAGATCTACCGGCCGATGCTGACGATGATGATGTCCATCGCGCATCGCATCACTGGCGCGGGATTGGCCGTCGGCTTCGCGCTGCTGACCTGGTGGCTCGTGGCCGTCAGCATGGGCCCGAGCACCTATGCCTATGTGCAGGACTTCTTCGGGAGTTTTCTTGGCCGCGTCCTGCTCTTCGCGTTTACCTGGGCCCTGATCCACCACATGCTGGGCGGCATCCGCCATCTCATCTGGGATACCGGCGTCGGGCTCGACAAACGGACGATCGAGATTCTCGCACTGGCGACCATCATCGGCTCGATCGCGCTGACGGTCCTCGTCTGGATCCTCGGCTATTGCTACCTGGGAGCCCACTAGCCATGGCAACGCCGCTTAAACGCGTCCGCGGCCTCGGCGCCGCCCACCACGGAACGGAAACGTTCTGGCGCCAAAGGCTGACGGCCGTCGCCAACGTGCCGCTGGTGATCTTCCTGATCGCCTTCATCGTCCGCAATGCCGGCGCGAGTTACACCGACGTGAAGGCCTGCCTCGCGAACCCGGTGGTCGCCGTCTTGATGCTGGCGCTGATCTGGTCCGCCGCGGTCCATATGAGGATCGGCTTGCGGGAAATCATCGAGGATTACCTCCACCACAAGCTCTGCAAGACCGCCTCGCTCATGCTCGCCACCTTCTTCTCTGCGGTGGTCGCCATCGCCTCGACCCTCGCCATTTTGAAAATCAGTTTCGGAGGCTGATGCGAAATGCCTCAAGACGCTACGCTCAACACGCCGCACAATGCCGTCAGTGTGAACGGCCGAGCTTACGAGATCACCGACCACGCCTATGACGTCATCGTCGTGGGCGCCGGCGGTTCGGGCCTGCGCGCCGTGGTCGGCGCCAGCGAGGCGGGCCTGCGCACGGCCTGTATCTCCAAGGTCTTTCCCACGCGCTCGCACACGGTCGCGGCCCAGGGCGGCATCGCCGCTGCGCTCGGCAATATGGGCCCGGACGACTGGCGCTGGCACATGTATGACACCGTGAAGGGGTCGGACTGGCTCGGCGACCAGGACTGCATCGAATATCTCTGCCGCCATGCGCCCGAGGCCGTCTACGAGCTGGAGCACTGGGGCGTTCCCTTCTCCCGCACCGAGGACGGCAAGATCTTCCAGCGCGCCTTTGGCGGCATGACCACCGAGTTCGGCAAGGGCCAGGCGCGGCGGACCTGCGCCGCCGCCGACCGCACGGGCCACGCACTGCTCCACACCATGTACGGTCAGGCGCTGCGCCATTCGGCGGAGTTCTTCATCGAGTATTTCGCCATCGACCTCATCATGGACGACGAAGGCGCCTGCCGCGGCGTCATCGCCATCAACATGGCCGACGGGTCGATCCACCGCTTCCGCGGGCATCAGACGATCCTCGCGACGGGCGGCTATGGCCGCGCTTATTTCTCCTGCACCTCCGCCCACATCTGCACCGGTGACGGCAACGGCATGGTGCTGCGCGCAGGCCTGCCCCTGCAGGACATGGAGTTCGTGCAGTTCCATCCCACAGGCGTCTACGGCGCCGGCGTGCTGATCACCGAAGCGGCCCGCGGCGAAGGCGGCTTCCTGCGGAACTCCGAAGGCGAGAAGTTCATGGAGCGCTATGCGCCCTCCGCCAAGGACCTGGCCTCACGCGACGTGGTCTCCCGCGCCATCACGATCGAGATCCGCGAAGGCCGGGGACACGGTCCCGACGGCGAATACATGCATCTGCATCTGGACCATCTGGACCCGGATCTGATCGACGAGCGCCTGCCGGGTATTTCCGACCTCGCCCGCATCTTCGGCGGTGTCGATGCCCGCAAGGAGCCGATCAAGATCATTCCGACCTGCCACTACAATATGGGCGGGATCCCCACCAACATGCACGGCGAGGTAATCGCGCCGAAGAACGGCGATCCCGACGCCATTGTGCCGGGGCTCATGGCCCTCGGCGAAGCGGCTTGCGTGTCCGTCCACGGCGCCAACCGCCTGGGCTCGAATTCGCTGATCGACCTCGTGGTCTTCGGCCGGGCCGCCGGACTGCGCTGCGCCGAACTCATTCCGAAAGGCTCGGCCATTCCGGAGCTGCCGAAGGGCGCGGGCGAAGCCTCGATCGCGCGGTTCGACGGGTTCCGTTACGCCGATGGCGGCACGCCCACCGCCGAACTGCGTCTCGCCATGCAGAAGACCATGCAGCGCGACTGCTCGGTGTTCCGTACCGAGGAAGTGCTCGAAGAAGGCGTAAAGGGCATCAAGAAGGTCTGGGACGACGCGGCGGACATCAAGGTCACGGACCGGTCGCTCATCTGGAACACGGACCTGATCGAGACGCTGGAATTCGACAACCTCATCTCTCAGGCGGCCGTGACGGTGCAGGGCGCGCTTGCCCGTGAAGAGTCCCGCGGCGCCCATGCGCGCGAGGACTTCCCTAAGCGCGACGACACCAATTGGATGAAGCACACCCTGTCCTACGCCGATTACGGCACGCACACGGTGAAGCTCGATTTCCGCCCCGTGCATACCTACACGCTGTCGAACGAGGTGGCTTACATCGAGCCGAAAGAGCGGGTCTACTAGAGACGCGCGTCGAACGTGGGTCAGGCCGGGGGCAAGTCCGGCCGGCGCAAAGGAAGAAGCTGAGATGGTTGAATTCGCACTTCCCAAGAATTCGAAGATCAAGAAGGGCAAAGAGTGGAACCCGCCCGCCGCGGACGCCGAGCCCGGCCGCTGGCGCGAATACCGCGTTTATCGTTATGACCCGGACACCGGCGAGAACCCGCGCGTCGACACCTATTGGGTGGACATGAACGAGTGCGGACCGATGGTTCTGGACGCGCTTCTATGGATCAAGAACAAGGTCGACCCGACCCTCACCTTCCGCCGATCGTGCCGCGAGGGTGTCTGCGGCTCGTGCTCGATGAACATCGACGGCACCAACACGCTGGCTTGCACAATGCACGCGGAAGAGGCCAGGGGCGCGGCCATCGCCATCTATCCGCTGCCGCACATGCCCGTGGTGAAGGATCTCGTGCCGGACATGACGCAGTTCTATGCGCAGCACCGGGAGATCGAGCCTTGGCTCAAGACCGACAGCCCGACACCGCAGAAGGAATGGCGCCAGAGCCATGACGACCGCGAGAAGCTGGACGGGCTCTACGAGTGCATTCTATGTGCCTGCTGCTCGACCGCTTGCCCGTCCTATTGGTGGAACGGCGACCGCTATCTCGGCCCGGCCATTCTTCTGCAGGCCAATCGCTGGGTCGAAGACTCCCGCGACGAACGCACGGGCGAGCGGCTGGACGATCTGGAAGATCCCTTCCGGCTCTATCGCTGCCATACCATCCTCAACTGCACCAAGGCCTGCCCCAAGGGGCTGAACCCGGCGGCGGCGATTGCCAATCTGAAGCGGAAGATGGTCGAGCGGATGTAAGCGCCACTGCGCCCGCGCCGGTCTCAATCGAAAATGTGTTGCGGAAAGCCCGGTTTCACCGATTTTTGTCGGGCCGGGCTTTTTTCGTCAGGCCTATTTCGGGCAGCGCGGCAGCGAGAAGGTGCAGGTCGGCGTCCCCTCGCGCTTCATCTGCGCTTGCTTCTCGGGGTCTTTCTCCGCCTGCCAGGCATAGGGGCTGCGGCCTTCCTTGTGCGAATAGTTCACGCGGATCAGGTTGCCGCCTTGGAAGGTCAGGCTCGCGGTGCAGGTGGCGTCCTTGGGCGTGCCGCCCGGAACCGGCCCCGCACCCTTGTAGTGATAGATAAGTGTTTCGGCGCCGCCGCTGGCCGGGATCTGCGAGCGCGGCTGACCGGCGCATTGGAGGACCTGCTGCTTGCTCATGCCGATATAGGGCTTGCCGTAGTCGACCCGCGTAAGATCCTGGATGGCCTGTTCAGGACCGGAGAAGCCGCCACCGCACCCGGAGGCAAACACCGTCAGCCCCGCCACCAGCGCGGCGCGCCAACCACGTCGTGCCGAAAATGCTTCCCGTGCTGCGCCTAGAGTTTCGCGAAATGCGCCCAAGTTCATGTCTTCCCATAAGCCTTGAACACGCCGTAGCGCTAGATTGCGGGCGCTTTGCGGCGGGGGCAAACGCCCGTAGCCCACAGAAATCCTTAGGCCCTGACGGCTCCCGGGCTATTCTGCCCCAATGACCCTGACGAAAGCCACCCGCGCCGTTGCCGTCGCGTTTGTCCTCCTCGTGCTTGGGTTCGGCGCACCCGCCGTTCAAGCACGCGAGCCGGGCGCACCGCCGAAAGTCCAAGCCGAGCACATTGCGACGGAGCCTCTAGCCACCGACCCCGACAAAGAAGTCGATATTCAGATCTATACCTTCCCGCCCCAAAGCGCGGTGCCCTGGCACATTCATAAGGACGCGGTCGAGATCGAATACGCGCTTCACGGATCGATCATGCTCGAGGAGGAGGGCAAGCCCCCTTACGAGGTCGCCAAGGGCAAGACCAACGTGCTGGCGCCGAACGTGGTCCATCGCGGCTGGAACCCGAGCAAGACGGAGCCCGCAACGCTCTACGTGGTTCGGATCAAGCCCAAAGCGGCGCCACTCGCGACGACCGTTCCGGCACCGGCCGAGACAGCCGGCGCGCCCGCGGCAAGCAAGTATCCCGAAGACGAATAGGGTTGGTGACGGGTCGTCAGCCTGCGGCCCATCGTGAGCGCCCGGCTAGCCCGTATCGCTCCGCCTGAGCAGCGCGTTGAGCCCGGCCGCCCAGGCGAACGCCACGACGACCCAATAGAAGATCTTGGCGGACGTCCCCAACTGCATCCCGAGCGCCGACCCCTCGAACGTGCCGAAGCCGGCGACAACGGTGTAGAAGGCGGCAAAGGCGAGGACGAAGGCCGTGGCATGGCGCGGGCGGAAGAAACCGATCAGGGAGCCGGCAGCCCCCCACACCAAATTGACCAACGCTTGAAGCGGGTTCAGCCTGAAGCCGGGCGGAAAGCTGTTGGGATCGGTGTCGAACCCGTACACGGCATAGGACACGAGCATGATCCCGCCGAGAGCCAGGAAGTAACTGGCGCAGCGCGCAGCCCACACCACCAGCGGCAATGGCGGGGTCGCATCGAGTTCCTCGTCCGTGGGCGCGCGACGCTCCTCGTCGGGTCCGGGCCCCGAGCCGGAATCCGGCCCGGAACCGCTCTTTGCAGGGTGGTCGCCGGTCATCGTTTCTCCGGGATGTGCATCTCCCGACCGAGACTAACCCCTAATGTGGCTGACTGCGAACCAAAGATGCAGGCGATTGTCATCGCAAACTTGCGCGCAAGGACGATTACATCTAACCATCAAAAGATGTCGTAGCGGTTGGAAAAAATGACGGCGCGGCCTCCAGGACCGCGCAAGTCGGGAGGGATAGTCATGGCGCGTAATAAAATTGCTTTGATCGGTGCTGGCCAGATCGGCGGCACGCTTGCTCACCTTGCCGGCATCCGGCAACTGGGCGAAGTGGTGTTGTTCGACGTCGTGGACGGCGTTCCGCAAGGCAAGGCCCTCGATCTGTCCCAGTCCGCACCGGTGGAAGCTTACGCGCCCAAGTTCAAGGGCGCCAACGAATACGCCGAGATCAAAGACGCCGACGTGGTGATCGTCACCGCCGGCGTCCCGCGCAAGCCCGGCATGAGCCGCGACGATCTCATCGAGATCAATCTGAAAGTGATGGAGCAGGTCGGTGCGGGCCTGCGAAAATATGCGCCCGAAGCCTTCGTCATCTGCGTGACCAACCCGCTCGACGCGATGGTCTGGGCCCTCCAGAAGACGAGCGGCCTCCCCCGTAACAAGGTGGTGGGCATGGCCGGCGTGCTGGATAGCGCGCGCTTCCGCTACTTCCTGTCGGAAGAATTCGATGTGAGCCCCCAGGACATTCACACGATGGTTCTCGGCGGCCATGGCGACACCATGGTGCCGCTGATCCGCTACTCCTCCGTGGCGGGCATTCCTCTGGCGGACCTCATCAAGATGCGCTGGATCACCCAGAAGCGGCTCGATGAAATCGTGCAGCGCACCCGCGACGGTGGGGCCGAGATCGTCGGCCTTCTGAAAACCGGGTCGGCCTATTACGCCCCCGCCGCAGCGGCGCTCGACATGGCCGAGTCCTACCTCCACGACAAGAAGCGTGTGCTCCCCGCCGCCGCCTATCTCAACGGCGAATACGGCGTGAAGGGCATCTACGCCGGTGTTCCCGTGATCATCAGCGCCAAGGGCGTCGAGCGCGTCATCGAGCTCGACCTCACCTCCGCCGAAAAGGACGCGCTGTTGCATTCGGTTCAGGCGGTCAAGAACCTGGTGGAGATCTGCCAGCGCATCGCCCCCAATCTCGCAGCCTCTTAAGTCCACACACGTTCCGCGTCCGGAGAGTCTTTTATGAACATTCACGAATACCAGGCGAAGGATCTGCTCAAGGCCTTCGGTGCCCCCGTCGGCAACGGCGTGGTCGCCACCACCGCCGACGAAGCGGTCGAAAAGGCCAAGGCGCTCAACGGCGACGTTCTCGTCGTGAAGGCGCAGATCCACGCCGGCGGACGCGGGAAGGGCGGCGGCGTCAAGATCGTCAAGACCATCCAAGAGATGCATGCTGAAGCCGACCGGATGCTCGGCAAGGCTTTGATTACGCCGCAGACCGGCCCCAAGGGACGGGTCGTACGCAGCGTCTTCGTCACCGAAGGCACCGCCATCGACCGCGAGCTCTACCTGTCGCTCTTGGTCGATCGCGCCACGGGACGGATCGCCTTCGTCGCCTCGACCGAGGGCGGCGTGAACATCGAGGAAGTGGCGGCGGAGACGCCCGAGAAGATCACCACCGTCGATGTGGACCCCGCATCGGGCCTCAGCGCCTTTCATGGGCGCGTGATCGCCGATGCTCTGGAGCTCAAAGGCGATCTCGCCAAGCAGTGCGGCAAGCTTATCAAGCAGCTCTACACGCTCTTCGTCGAGAAGGACGCCAGCCTCATCGAGATCAACCCGCTGGTCGTCACCAAGGACGGCCAGCTCGAATGCCTCGATGCGAAGATGGGGTTTGAGGACAACGCGCTGTTCCGCCATCCGGACATCGAGGCGCTGCGCGACTTCCATGAGGAGGACCCGGCCGAGGTCGAAGCCTCCAAGCACGACCTCTCTTACGTCAAGCTCGATGGCAATATCGGCTGCATGGTCAACGGTGCCGGGCTCGCCATGGCGACCATGGACATCATTAAGTACTATGGCGCCGAGCCTGCGAACTTCCTAGACGTTGGAGGTGGTGCAACCACGGAGAAGGTCACCGCGGCTTTCAAGCTGATCCTCTCGGACCCCAATGTTAAGGGAGTGCTGGTGAACATTTTCGGCGGCATCATGCGCTGCGATACGATTGCCGAGGGCATCATTGCCGCGGCCAAGGAGACAAATATCGGCGTGCCGCTGGTCGTCCGCCTCGAAGGGACCAACGTAGAGCGCGGCAAGGAGCTCCTGTCGCAATCGGGGCTGGACATCATCCCCGCCGACGACCTGGACGACGCCGCCAAGAAAGCGGTGGCTGCCATTGGAGTCGCCTAGCGTCCGCGCCTTGAATCTCGTGTCACAAATCCTTCCACAAACCGGCCTAGCTTTGCATCATGTCAGTCCTCGTCAATAAGAACACGCGCGTCATTTGCCAGGGTTTCACAGGCTCCCAAGGCACATTCCACACCGAACAAGCGATCGCCTACGGGACCAAGATGGTCGGTGGCGTCACCCCCGGCAAAGGCGGCACGACGCATCTCGATCTGCCGGTCTTCGACACGGTGCGCGACGCCGTCGCCGCGACCGGCGCGACCGCGTCGGCCATCTACGTTCCGCCGCCCTTTGCCGCCGACGCGATCCTCGAGGCGATCGATGCGGGCATTGAGCTTGCCGTGTGCATCACCGAGGGCGTTCCCGTCCTCGACATGGTCAAGGTCAAGCGCGCGCTCATTGGCTCGGGCACGCGGCTGATCGGCCCCAACTGCCCCGGCATCATCACACCGGGCGAATGCAAGATCGGCATCATGCCGGGACACATCCACAAGCCTGGACGCGTCGGCATTGTCTCCCGGTCCGGCACGTTGACCTACGAGGCCGTGGCGCAGACCACTGCCGTCGGCTTTGGCCAGACGACCTGCATCGGCATCGGCGGCGACCCGGTCAACGGGACGAATTTCATCGACGCGCTCGCGCTCTTCCTTGAAGACGATGCCACCGAGGCTATCATCATGATCGGCGAGATCGGCGGCAGTGCCGAGGAAGAAGCCGCGGAATTCTTGGTTAAGGCCGGCAATAAGAAGCCAATCGTAGGCTTCGTAGCCGCGCGACGGCGCCCCCCGGACCGCCGCATGGGACATGCCGGTGCCGTTATTTCGGGCGGCAAGGGCGACGCAAAGAGCAAAATTGAGGCAATGCAGGACGCCGGTATCGTGGTGTCCCATTCCCCTGCAGCGCTTGGAACAACGCTTGCAGGAATATTCAGCTAAAGGTGCGCTGGGCGCCAAACGCTTGCCTTTATTGCCCGGCACGCCGGAGGTCCTGATAAGGACCCTTAGGTTGGTGCCATGACACGTTACGAAGCTAGCGACGTTTTCGCCCAGACCTCCTTTCTGGATGGCGCCAACGCCACCTATCTCGCCGAACTTTACGCGCTGTACGAGGCCGACCCGTCATCGGTGTCCGAGGACTGGCGCCACTTCTTCGCCAATCTCGGCGACGACGCCAAGAACGTCATCGCCGATGCGCAAGGCCCCTCGTGGGGTGCCTGGAACCGTGCGCCGTCGTGGAAGAGCGGCGCGCAGCCGACCGCCAGGGCCATCGCGCCCGACGGCGCGCTGACCCAGGCCGAAGCACTCGACGCTGCCCGCGATACACTGGGCGCACGCATGCTGATCCGCGCCTACCGCACGCGTGGCCATCTGATCGCCAAGCTGGATCCGTTACGTCTGATCGAACGCGGCGCCCATCCCGAACTCAACCCCGAGACCTATGGCTTCACATCGGCGGACTATTCGCGGCCCATCTATATCGGCGGCGCGCTGGGATTCGAGTTCGCCGATCTCGCCCAAGTGCTTGCGGTTCTGGAAAAGACCTATGGCGGCACGATCGGCTTCGAATACATGCACATCTCCGACCCCGATCAGCGGGCCTGGCTGCAGAAGCGAATCGAAGGCTCGGAGATCCAATTCACCGAGCAGGGCAAGCGGGCCATCCTAAACAAGCTGATCGAGTCCGAAGGCTCCGAGCGCTTCCTCAACGTGAAATACACGGGCACCAAGCGCTTCGGCCTCGACGGCGGCGAGTCCATGGTTCCGGCGCTCGAACAGATCATCAAGCGCGGCGGCCAGCTCGGTGTCCGCGAGATCGTCATCGGCATGCCCCATCGCGGGCGGCTGAACGTGCTCGCCAATGTGATGGCCAAGCCCTGGCGCGCCATCTTCAACGAGTTCCGCGGCGGCTCTGCTCACCCCGACGACGTCGAGGGCTCGGGCGACGTGAAGTACCATCTCGGCGCCTCGTCGGACCGCGAGTTCGACGACAACCGGGTGCATCTGTCCCTCACCGCGAACCCGTCGCACCTCGAGATCGTCGATCCCGTGGTCCTCGGTAAGGTGCGCGCCAAGCAAGACCAGGCGGGCGACACCAAGCGCAAGACGATCATGCCGCTGCTGCTCCACGGCGATGCGGCCTTCGCCGGCCAGGGCGTCGTGGCCGAGTGCCTCGGGCTGTCAGGCCTTCGAGGCCACCGCACCGGCGGGGGGATCCATTTCATCGTGAACAACCAGATCGGGTTCACCACGGCGCCGCGCTTCTCGCGCTCATCGCCCTACCCCTCTGACGTCGCCAAGATGATCGACGCGCCGATCTTCCACGTGAACGGCGACGATCCGGAAGCCGTCGTCCATGTCACGAAAATCGCCACCGAGTTCCGGCAGCGTTTCGGCAAGCCCGTCGTCATCGACATGTTCTGTTATCGCCGCCACGGCCACAACGAGGCGGACGAGCCCGCCTTCACGCAGCCGCTGATGTATCAGCGCATCGCCGAGCACCCCCGGGTGGTCGAGATCTACGCGGACCGGCTGGTCAAGGAAGGCGTCCTCATGAAGGACGAGGTCGATGGGCTGCAGGCTCAGTTCCGCGACTACCTCGAAGAGGAGTTCAAGGCCGGCGAGACCTATAGACCGAACCGCGCCGACTGGCTGGACGGGCGTGGTCGGGCATTGGCTTTGCCGGACGAAGGGGCAAGGCGCGGACTGACCGGCGTCGACCTCGATGTCCTGCGCGAAGTCGGGCACAAGCTGACGAAGATTCCCGCGACCCTGACGCCGCACAAGACGATCGCCCGCATCATGGCGGCGCGGCGCCAGTCGATCGACGACGGCAAGGGCATCGATTGGGCGACCGCGGAGTCGCTCGCCTTCGGCACGCTGCTAGTCGAAGGCTTTAAGATCCGCCTTTCGGGCCAAGATTCCGAGCGCGGCACCTTCTCGCATCGCCATTCGGTGCTGATGGATCAGGTCAACGAGAACAAGTACACGCCGCTGAAGCATCTCGGCAAAGAGCAGGGCGATTTCGAAGTCATCAATACGATGCTCTCCGAAGAGGCCGTCCTCGGCTTCGAATACGGCTACAGCCTCGCCGAGCCCAACGCGCTCGTCCTGTGGGAAGCCCAGTTCGGCGACTTCGCCAATGGCGCGCAAGTGGTGATCGATCAGTTCATCTCGTCGGGCGAGCGCAAATGGCTGCGCATGTCGGGGCTCGTGCTTCTGCTGCCCCATGGCTATGAAGGCCAGGGACCGGAACATTCCTCCGCCCGGCTCGAGCGCTATCTCCAGCTTTGCGCCGAAGACAATTGGCAGGTCGTCAACTGCACCACGCCTGCCAACTACTTTCATGTGCTGCGGCGTCAGTTGCACCGGCAGTTCCGCAAGCCGCTTGTGCTCATGACGCCGAAATCACTGCTGCGGCACAAGAAGGTCAAATCAGACATCGAGGATTTCGGGCCCAAGTCCAGCTTTCACCGGCTCCTGTGGGACGACGCCCAACGCCTCGAGGACTCGCCCATCAAACTCGTCCCCGACGAGGAGATTCAGCGCGTCGTGCTCTGCTCCGGCAAGGTCTATTACGATCTGGAGGCCGAGCGGGAGGCGCGCGGCATCAACGACATCTATCTCCTGCGCATGGAACAGCTCTACCCGTTCCCGGCGCGCGCGCTGATCCAAGAGCTCGGACGCTTCAAGGAAGCGGAAATCGTATGGTGTCAGGAAGAGCCCAAGAACATGGGGGCTTGGACTTTCGTAGAACCAAATTTGACTTGGGTTCTGGAGCATATCGATGCCAAATCTAAGCGGCCTCGTTATGCTGGCCGCCCAAGCTCCGCGGCGACCGCCACGGGCCTGATGTCGAAGCATACGAGAGAGTTGAAAGCCCTGCTCAACGAAGCTTTGGGCTGATCTGGGAAGGTGCCGCCTCCCGGACTACGGTTGAGCAAGGAACTGGCTGGAAGGACGGACGATAGGCTGCCATGACGACAGAAATCCGGGTACCGACATTGGGCGAATCCGTCGTCGAGGCGACGGTGGGCCAGTGGTTCAAGCAAGCGGGCGAAGCTGTCGCCGCTGACGAGCCGCTGGTCGAGCTCGAAACCGACAAGGTGACGGTCGAGGTGCCGGCTCCTGCGGGCGGCGTTCTCTCCGAAATCATCGTCAAGGAAGGCGATACGGTCGAAGTGGGCGCGCTGCTCGGGTCGATCGCCGCCGGAGACGGTGCCACCGTGGCAGCCGCCCCAAAGGCCGAGACCAAAGCTGCAGAATCTATTCCCAAGCCTGCGGAACCTGCCCCCGCACCGCAGCCGGCGCCAGCACCGGCGCCGAAGCCCCTGCCCTCAAGCGTGAGCCGTATACCCGCACGGAGATCGCCCCGACCTCCAATGCCGCCTTCGCCGGCCGCCCAGAAGCTTCTCGTCGAGAAGGGACTTTCGGCTGACGAGGTGACAGGGACGGGCCGCCGGGGTCAGATCCTCAAAGGCGATGTTATCGCTGCCACGGCCGCGGCCGAGACCTTGCGCGAGACACCGCGTGCGCCGAAGCCGCCGGCACCGCCGCGCGCGCCCGTGACCGCAGACGATGCCGCGCGCGAGGAACGCGTACGCATGACGCGGCTGCGCCAGACCATCGCCAAGCGCCTGAAGGATGCCCAGGACACCGCCGCGATGCTCACCACGTTCAACGACGTGGACATGAGCCAGATCATGGAGCTGCGCAAAGAGTACAAGGACGACTTCCAGAAGCGTCACGGCGTGAAGCTCGGCTTCATGGGCTTCTTCGTGAAAGCTTGCGTGCAAGCGCTGAAAGATATTCCCGCCGTGAATGCGGAGATCGACGGGGACGACCTCGTCTACAAGAACTACTACCATGTCGGTGTCGCGGTCGGCACGGAACGCGGCCTGGTGGTTCCGGTGATCCGCGACGCGGACCGCATGAGCCTCGCCGAGATCGAGAGCGCCATCGCCGATTTCGGCGTGCGCGCCCGCGAAGGCAAGCTCGGCCTCGCCGAGATGCAGGGCGGCACCTTCACCATCTCCAACGGCGGCATTTACGGGTCGATGCTGTCGACACCGATCCTCAACGCACCGCAATCCGGCATTCTCGGCATGCACCGCATCGAGGAACGTCCCGTGGTCCGGGACGGTCAAATCGTGGCGCGCCCGATGATGTATCTGGCGCTGTCCTACGACCATCGCGTTGTTGACGGCAAAGAAGCTGTGACGTTCCTAGTGAACGTGAAGGATTCGCTTGAGAACCCCGCCCGCCTGATCCTCGATCTCTGAGACAATGGCCGAAAGTCTTTTCCTTTTTGATAGCGACAACGTTCTCAAGAAGATCGAGTCGTCCGATTTCGTAACAGAAGACGAATTCCAAAGGCTCCTCGCACAGTTCCCAGATTTGCTGACGGACGCCGACCTTGGCGAAGGCTCACCTCGACGATGGATGCTCGTTACGCGCGAAGCGCCCGTCGCTGATTCGCTGGAGGGTTCGGGACGTTGGGCTTTAGACCACCTGTTCCTCGATCAAGACGCAGTCCCCACTCTCGTTGAGGTAAAACGTGCCTCTGACACGCGCGCAAGGCGTGAGGTGGTAGCGCAGATGCTCGACTACGCAGCCAACGCAGTGAACTGGTGGAAAGTCGACGAATTGCAGAGGCTGTTTGAGAAAAGTTGTGATGAGGCTGGGACAACCCAGGACGAACGTCTATCGCAACTGCTCAATTCCAGCGAGCCGGATTTAGAAGCGTTTTGGCGGAGCGTTCAGTCTAACCTGAACAGCGGCCGCATTCGGCTTATTTTCGTTGCTGACAGAATTCCGAGCGAGCTTGCGACGATAATCGAATTTCTGAATGAACAGATGCAGTCCGCTACGGTCCTCGCGGTTGAGCTCAGACATTTTTTCAATGGAGCCGAGCGTATCCTAGCGCCTCGACTAATTGGACTCACTCAAAAGGCCACAGCTAGAAGAAGCATTGTGGTTCCAGCGCGCTCCGTCGACGACTGGATGTCCGATGTTCTCTCAGCGACGGCCAACACAGAGTCGGCCGTGCGAAAGTTCATCGACATGATGAACGACCTCGGAGCATCGACTGCCGTCGCTCAAAAGAGCTTGGCTCTCGAGTGCGGGCCGACTCGCTTGCGGGTGGCATACATTGGGGCAGATGGAAGAGTGGCAGTTTCCCTCTTTCAGCTCGCAAAGTCGCATGTGTTTGCATCCGAAGCTTCAAGATTGGCCTTGCTGCAGAGGCTTGATGAGGCTGATCTTTCGCCTTCGACGCGAACGTTACATGGAGAGCCCGCACTCACCTTGCCTAGCGTCACGAACGAAGAAAAATGGATAGTTCTCCGAAATATTTTTGAGGGGGTCTGCAAGGACCTCACAAACCAGCAGGTGACCGAATGAGTACCTCTTACGACCTGATCGTCATCGGCACCGGCCCTGGCGGCTATGTGTGCGCCATCCGCGCCGCACAGCTCGGCATGAAAGTGGCGGTGGTCGAAAAGCGCGGCACCCATGGGGGCACCTGCCTCAACGTGGGCTGTATCCCGTCCAAGGCGCTGCTGCATGCGTCCGAAGCCTATGCGGAAGCGACCGAGCATTTCGCCGAGATGGGTATCAAGGTGAAGCCGGAGCTGGACCTTGCCGCCATGCTCGCCTTCAAGGACGAAGGCGTGAAGGGCAATGTGGACGGCATCGAGTATCTCTTGAAGAAGAACAAGATCGACGCCTATGTCGGGCTCGGAACGATCCTCGCCCCGCATCAGGTCGAGGTGACGCCCGAGAAGGGCGGCAAGCAGACGCTCGAAACCAAGGCCATCGTCATCGCCACGGGCTCGGAGGTCGCGCACGTGCCGGGCATCGACGTGGACGAGAAACGCATCGTGTCGTCGACCGGCGCGCTGTCGCTGCCGAAAGTGCCGAAACGCCTGATCGTCATCGGCGGGGGCTATATCGGGCTTGAGCTCGGGTCGGTCTGGTCGCGCCTCGAGTCGGAAGTAACCGTGGTCGAAATGCTGCACACCATCACGCCGGGCCTCGACGGAGAGGTCGCCAAGCAGCTGCAGAAGATTCTCAAGAAGCAGGGTCTCACCTTCAAGCTCGGCGCGAAGGTGACCGGGGTCGACACGTCGGGCAAGTCGGTGAAGCTCACCATCGAGCCGGCGGAGGGCGGCAAGGCCGAGACGCTCGAATGCGACGTGGTGCTGGTTTCGATCGGGCGCGTCCCCAACACCGGAAGCCTAGGCCTCGCCAATGTCGGCGTCGAGACTCATGCGCGCGGGCGCATCGTCGTCGACCACCATTTCCAGACCAACGTGCCGGGCATCTACGCTATCGGCGATGTCATCGCCGGACCCATGCTGGCGCACAAAGCCGAGGAAGAAGGCGTGGCTGTCGCTGAGATCCTGGCCGGCCAGTCTGGACACGTGAACTACGACGTGATCCCGTCCGTGGTGTACACCGCGCCGGAAGTGGCATCCGTCGGCAAGACCGAAGAACAGCTCAAAGAGGACGGTATCGCCTACAAGGCCGGCAAGTTCCCCTTCACCGCCAACGGCCGCGCCAAGGTGAACCGCACCACCGAGGGCTTCGTCAAAGTGCTTGCCGATGCCGTCACCGACCGCGTGCTCGGCGTGCATATCATCGGTCCCGACGCCGGCACGATGATCGCCGAAGCCGCCGTGCTGATGGAGTTCGGCGGCTCGGCTGAAGACTTGGCGCGCACGTGCCATGCGCACCCGACGCTGAACGAGTCGGTGAAGGAAGCCGCGCTCGCCGTCGACAAGCGCCCCATTCACATGTAGCGGCTTGCGCTACGAACGCCCGCCTAATCCAGCGTGCGGCGGAAGCGCAACAGCGCGATCCCCATCGCCGCGACGAGAAAGATCACCAACGCCAGCACGTCGAGCTTCATATCGGCGAGGCCGTTTCCCTTCAGCATGATGCCGCGCGCGATACGCATGAAATGGGTCAGCGGCAGGATCTCCCCGATCACTTGCGCCCATTGCGGCATGCCGCGGAACGGAAACATGAAGCCCGACAGCAGGATGTTCGGCAGAAAGAAGAAGAACGTCATCTGCACCGCCTGAAGCTGGTTCTGCGCGATGGTCGAGAAGGTGTAGCCCACGGCGAGATTGGCGGCGGCGAACAGCGTGCTGAGCAGGACGAGTAGCCCGATACTGCCGCGGATCGGCACGTCGAACAGGTACGATGCCGCGCCGATGATGATCGTCATCTGTACGAAGCCGACGAGAACGAAAGGCGCGATCTTTCCGATCATGATCTCGACCGGCCGGATCGGCATCGCCAGCAGACTTTCCATGGTCCCGCGCTCGATCTCGCGCGTCACCGCAAGCGCCGTGAACATCATCATGGTCATGGTGAGCACGACCCCGAGCAGCCCCGGCACGATGTTGTATTGCGTCAGGCCTTCCGGGTTGTAGCGGCGCTGCAGCGTCAGTGTGAACGGCGGGGCCCGCGCTTCGACCGCAGCATCGGGCCCGCGCAGCTCGCGCCGGAGCGCCGTGTCAATCAGCCCCTGCACGGCGGCGATGGCCGTGCCGGTGGCGACGGGGTCGGTGGCATCGGCGATGACCAGCAGCGACGGCCGGTCGCCGCGCCGCACGTCGCGTTCGAAGCTCGCGGGAATCTCCACCGCGAATTGGACCGTGCCCGCCCGCAGCAACGCATCGAGCTCGGCCGAGTCCCGCACCTGCCGTTTGAATTCGAAATAGTCGCTGTTCTTCATGGCCGCGAGCACGGCGCGGGTTAGCGGACCGTCGTCGCGCGTCAGCACCGCCGTCGGCAAGTGCTTGGGGTCGGTGTTGATGGCATAGCCGAACAGTGTCAGCTGCAGGATCGGGATGAACAGCATGGTGGCGAACGTCATGCGGTCCCGGCGCATCTGGACGAATTCCTTCACCACCATGGCCCAAACCCGCTTGAGGAAGCCGGGATCCCGGCTCACCGGGGGCGCTGATTCTTGTGTGACCGCGCTCATTGGAAATTGTCCTGCGACTGGTCCATCAGCAGGATGAACACGTCCTCGAGGCTCGGCTCGCCCTGCCGCCAACGATGCGCGCCGTCTTGCCTTTTGGCCTCCACGATGGCGGCATCGAGTTTCTTGCGATCGCGGCCCGATACGTGCAGCTCGTTGCCGAAAGGCGCTACCATGTCGATCCCCTCGCGATGCTCGAGCTGGACCGCAAGGTCGTGCAAGCCAGGACCCGTCACGATCCAGGTGCTGAGGCCCGATTGCGTGATGAGGTCGTGCGCGGTCCCTCGCGCCAGCAAGTCTCCAAACGCGATATAGGCAAGCTCGTGACAGCGCTCCGCCTCGTCCATGTAATGGGTCGACACCAGCACCGTGATGCCTTCCGCCGCCAGCGCATGGATCTCGTCCCAGAACTCGCGCCGCGCCTTCGGGTCGACGCCGGCCGTCGGCTCATCCAACAGCAGGAGTTGCGGATTGGGAAGAATGCAGGCACCGAGCGCAAGGCGCTGCTTCCACCCGCCCGAGAGCTCACCGGCAAGCTGCTCCGCGCGCCCTGTCAGGCCAAGGCGCGCGATCGCTTCCTTCGCGGCCTGTCGGGGATGGGGAACGCCATAGACCCGCGCCACGAACTCCAGGTTCTCGCGAATTGAAAGATCTGTGTAGAGACTAAAGCGCTGCGTCATGTAGCCCACATGCCGCCGGATCTCGTCTTGCTGCGTGAGGATGTTGTATCCGAGGCAGGTCCCCTCACCCGCATCCGGTGTGAGGAGGCCGCAGAGAAGACGCAAGGTCGTGGTCTTGCCGCTGCCGTTGGGCCCCAGGAAGCCGTAGATCTCGCCCTTCGGCACCTGCAGGCTGAGATCGTGCACGACCGTCCGATCGCCGAATTTCTTCGTCAGCCCATGGACGTCGATTGCGATATCTTTGGTCACGGGAGACCTACTAGCTCTGCGGCAGCGTGACGGAGACGGGCTGCCCGGCCGTGAGTTCCGCCGTCTTCTCGTCGGGCCACGCCTCGACGAGAAACACGAGCTTCTTGCGCTGCTCGCGTGAAAAGATCACCGGCGGCGTGAATTCCGCATCGCGCGAAATGAACCGGATGGTCGCTGTCAGCCCTGACGGACAGCCGTCGCAGGACACGCCGACAGTCTCTCCAATGCGGAGTCCCGCACGGTCCGCCTCGGAGACGAAGAAACGGACCTTCAGATTCCCCGGCGGCAGCAGCGACACGACGGCCTGGCCCGCATTCACCACTTCGCCCGGACGGAAATAGACTTCCTCGATAGACCCAGCCGCCGGCGCGAACACCTTCCGCTTGGCGATACTCTTTTCCGTTTCGTCCAAGGCGGATCGCGCCTCGGCGACTGCTGCGTTGGCCGCCTCGATCACGCCGGAGCGGCCCGGTAGATGGGCGGCTTCGATGCGCCGTTCCGCTTCCTCTACGGCCGCATGATTGCTGTCGTGCTGCGCCACGGCGTCATCAAGCTGCGCCTTGGAGACCCAACCCTTTTCATAGAGCTGCTGGATACGATCGAGATTGAGCTGCGACTTCGTCTGCATGGCCTTGGCTCGCACCAGTGCCGACTCCAGCACCTCGATCTCGCGCGGACGCTGCAGCTCGGCCTTTGCATCGCCAAGCCGCGCTTCGGCTTCGGCCAGTCGTGCCTTGCGGGTTGCGAGTTCGGCCTTCTGCTCCGAGCTTTCGAGGGTGAACACCAGGTCGCCCTTGGCGACGGTGTCGCCTTCCTTGACTTCGAGCGATTCGATGCGCCCGCTCTTTTCCGAACCGACCAGAACCAGGTCCGCCTCCAAATAGCCCGGCACGAGACCCTGATCGCCGCCGGAGCGCGTCAGCAAAAAGAGCCCGCCGATGGCGACCGCCACGACGGCAAGGATGATGAGGGCTGTGCGTCTCATTGCGTCTCACGCCCCCGATCCCCGGTCGTGATTGCGTCGGCCACCAGATTGATATGCGTCTTTAGAAGCTCATCGGTGTCGAGATGGGCATGGGCCTCGAACAGCTGCGCCAGGTCACCGCCATCAGCGCCGGCGCCACCAGCAATTGCGGAAAGTCGTGCAAGCCGGTCGGCTTGAGCTCGCCGCGCTCAACGCCCCGGTCGATGAAGGCGCGCAGCGCGGCAATGCCCTTGGAGACCACGTGGTCGTAATAGAAGCGGGTGAGCTCCGGATGCTTGTGCCCTTCGCTGATCAGCAACCGCGCGATCAGCATGCGGCGCGACTTCACCAGGTCCTGCAGGAATGCCAGAAACGGTCCCTTGAGAAAATCCTCGCTCGGCAAATCCGAGGCGAGCATCAATTCGCGCATCTCGTCGAACGCCGGAGTCAGCACGCTGCGGACGACGGCCTTGAACAGCTCTTCCTTGGTCTTGAAATAGAGATAGGGCAGGCCCTTCGATACCTTGGCGCGGGACGCCACGTCTTCCAGGCGCGTGCCCGCGTAGCCCTTGACGGTGAATTCCTCGAAAGCCGCCGTCACGATCTCGTCCGCGCGGTCGCCTTTGCGCCCGCGCGGGGCGCCGTTCTCTTCTCTAGACTTCGTCGAGCTGCTTTTGGCCATGCCACGCTGCCTTTCCGGGAAGCTTCCGGCCCATCAGTCCCAGCGACCGTATGACGTAGGGCACGCCTCTACAAATATGACTGACTGGTCAGTACCGCAATGGCGGAAATAGAGAATCCGCGGTTTTTTGCAGCTTTGGTGAACTGCCCTCGACCGCCGTGGGGGGGGGCGTCACGAGCACGGTTTTCCGGAGACGGGCGAACTCAGGCCCGGGGGTGAGCGCTCTCGTAGGCCTTCAAGAGATGCGCGCGGTCGACCTCCGTGTAGCCCTGGGTGGTCGACAGGCTGGCGTGGCCGAGCAACTCCTGGATCGCACGCAACGCGCCCGCGCCCAGCAGATGCGTGGCGAAGGAATGGCGCAGCGCATGGGGTGTCGCCGTCGCCGGCAGGCCCAGTGCTGCCCGGGCTTTCTCCACGCGAAGCTGGATGATTCGTGGGCTGAGCCTTTTTCCGCGAACGCCGATGAAGAGCGGATCGTCGGGGCCCAGCTTCTTCGGACACAGATCGAGATAGCGCTCGACCGCCGCGCGCGCGACCGGCAGCACCGGCACGACACGGGTCTTGTTGCCCTTGCCAAGCACGCGAAGCGTATCGCGGCCTTTGATGGGTGCGCCTGAGACTTGCAGCGACAGCGCCTCGGAAATGCGAAGGCCCGACCCGTACAGCAGCGTCAGAACTGCGGTATCGCGGGCGAGAGTCCATTCCGGCGCGTCGGGCGCGGCGATGTCGGCCCCCTCCATCAGCGCGGTCGCCCTTCTCCTCGGGCAGAGTTTCGGCACCGCATGGGGCAGCTTCGGCATGGACACGGCGCGGACCGCATCGTTCTTGCCGTAGCCGCGCCGCTCCAGGAACTGGAAGAACATGCGCAGCGCACTCAACGACCGGGACAGGCTGCGGCTCCCCACATCCTGGCTGCGCCGGTAGGCAAGGAAGGAGCGCGCGTCGCGGGCCGACACCGCCAGCAGCGCCGCCATGTCCGGCGCCCCGCCGAAATGCTGGCCGAGAAAGAACAGAAATTGTCCGAGGTCACGCGTATAGGCCTCGACCGTATGGGCGGCGAGATCGCGCTCGGTAGTGAGATAGGCAAGCCAAGCCTCGACGGCGGCGGCCACATCCGGCGCCGTTCCGATCGCCGCGAGGCCCTGATAGACCCCCTCTTGCGGTTTCGAAGCCATCACGCTCCCCCAAAATAGCACAGGCGCTACTATGGGCGGGGTGAGTCCGTTAACCCCCGCTAACCCCACCCGGCGAGCCCAACACGAACGCCCGATCTTGGCCAAGTCCGAACCAGACCAGAAACTGCTGATCCCCGAGGAGCCGCCCGACACGGTGCCGGTGCTGGTTC
This sequence comes from Methyloceanibacter stevinii, assembly GCF_001723355.1. NCBI lineage: Bacteria > Pseudomonadati > Pseudomonadota > Alphaproteobacteria > Hyphomicrobiales > Hyphomicrobiaceae > Methyloceanibacter > Methyloceanibacter stevinii. The sequence goes on from NZ_LPWE01000014.1 coordinate 137,902, forward strand.
CGCTCGCGCTGCCCGCCCCGTACGATTATCTCGTGCCGGAGGGCGTAAATGTGCGTCCGGGGTCTTTCGTGGTCGCCCCGCTCGGGCCGGTCAAATACGTGGCCGCGGTCTGGCGCCGCCCGGACGGCGCACCCGCGCCGAAGGTTCCCCGATCCAAACTGCGCGCGCTGATCGACGTGCTGGAGGATGTGCCGCCTCTGCCTGAGATCTCCATGGACTTCGCCGAGTGGGTCGCCGACTACACGCTGACGCCACCCGGCATGGTCCTGCGCATGATGATGAGCGCGAGTTCCGCGTTTCAGCCGCCCGCGCCGCGCTATGGGGTGCGCCTTGCCGGACCGCCGCCCGAGCGCATGACGCCGGCCCGGACCCGCGTGCTGGACGTGGCGGGCAACGGACTGATCTGGGTGAAGTCTCTGCTGGCGGAAGCAGCCGGGGTCAGCCCGGGCGTGATCGACGGCCTGGTCGACGCGGGCACGCTCGTGGCCGAACCCCTACCCGACACCCTCGCGCGCGAACTCGACCCGTCTCTGCTGCGCGCCGAACTCTCCGACGAGCAGAACAAAGCGGCGGTGCAACTCCTCGAGAACACAAAGAACGGCTTCGCGGTCTCGCTGCTCGACGGCGTCACGGGATCGGGCAAGACGGAGGTCTATTTCGAGGCCATCGCCCAGGCGCTCTCAGACGGCAAGCAGGCGCTCGTCATGATCCCGGAGATCGCACTGACCGCCGCCTTCCTCACCCGCTGCGAGGAGCGTTTCGGCGCGCGTCCCGCCGAATGGCATTCGGGTCTCACCCAGTCCGCGCGGGGCCGCACCTGGCGCGCGGTGGCCGAAGGAAGGCGCAGCTTGTTGTGGGCGCTCGCTCGGCGCTGTTCCTGCCCTTCCCCAGTCTCGGGCTCATCGTGGTCGATGAAGAACACGACCAAGCCTACAAGCAGGAAGACCGCGTCTCCTATCAGGCCCGCGACATGGCCGTGGTGCGGGGGCATCTGGGCAAATGTCCCGTCATCTTGAGTTCGGCGACGCCCTCGATCGAGAGCCTGGTCAACGCGGACCAAGGCCGCTACCGGCACATCCCCTTGCACGCCCGCTATCAATCGGCGGGTCTGCCCGACCTCGAAGCCATCGACATGCGCAAATCCCCGCCTCAGCGCGGGTCCTGGCTCTCGCCGGTGCTCACGGAAGCCATGGCGCAAACGCTGGGGCGCGGGGAGCAGGCGCTGCTGTTTCTCAACCGGCGCGGCTACGCGCCGCTCACGCTGTGCCGCAAATGCGGCTATCGGTTCGAGTGCCCCAACTGCTCCGCCTGGATGGTGGAGCATAGATTCCGCCATCGGCTCGAATGTCACCATTGCGGCAAGTTCGCGCCCCTGCCAGACGAATGCCCGAGTTGTGGCGCCGAGGAATCCCTCGTCGCCTGTGGGCCTGGCGTCGAGCGCATCGCCGAAGAAGTGGAGGCGCTCTTTCCGGAAGCGCGGCGCGCGATCCTCTCCTCAGACCTCACGCCGCGCATCGCGGATCTGCGCGAGACCTTGCGCGAGATCGAAGACCGCGAGGTGGACATCGTCATCGGCACGCAATTGGTCGCCAAGGGCCACCACTTTCCGGGGCTGGCGCTCGTGGGTGTGGTGGATGCCGATCTCGGCCTCGCCCAAGGAGACCCGCGCGCAGCCGAACGCACCTTCCAGCTTCTGAGCCAAGTCACCGGCCGGGCCGGACGCGAGGCCATTGCCGGGCGCGGCCTGCTCCAGACCTACATGCCCGAGCACCCTGTCCTCCAGGCCCTGGTCGCGGGCGACCGCGATGCCTTCTACGCCCAGGAGATCGAGGCGCGGCGCGAAGCGGGAATGCCGCCGTTCGGCCGCCTCGCCTCTCTTCTTATATCCGGCACAGACCGGGCCGCTGCGGAAAGTTACGCCCGGAGCCTCGCCCGGGCCGCACCGCCCGCCGAGACCATCGAGGTTCTGGGGCCCGCCGAAGCTCCACTCTCGGTAGTCCGGGGGCGCTACCGCTACCGTATTTGGTGAAAGCTCCGCGCGAGGCGGACATTCAGGCCTACTTGCGCCTCTGGATGGCGGACGCGCCCAAGGCCCGCGGCTCGATCCGCCTCTCCATCGACATCGACCCCTATAATTTCCTCTGAGCGCAGACTGAAACGCGCGCGTGCGGCGTTAGAATCGCGCGCCCTTATTGCACCGCAGTCACCCCTATGTTACAGGCTCCGCGGGGTATCCAAGGAGCGGTTCAGCGGGGCCTTTTTCGGGGCAAATTTCCGTTGACGCGGGGGCTCTAATCCCAGCATTTACCGGACTATCAAGGGTGGGTCGGCAGTTGTCTGCGCCTGCCTCAAAGGGAGAGGCTCGAGGGACTTGGCATCTGAGGATCATACCGTATCGGGCGTTGCAGGCCGCTATGCCACGGCGCTATTCGAGCTGGCGGTCGAAGAGAAGGCTCTCGAGAAAATCGAGAGCGATCTCAACCGTTTCGGCGAAGCCCTCGATGCCTCCGAAGACCTCGCCCGGCTCGTCAACAGCCCCATGTTCTCCTCCGAGGAGCAAGGCCGGGCCCTCGAAGCCGTCCTCGAGAAAGTCGAAATCGACGGCCTCACCAAGAATTTTCTGCTGCTGGTCTCCAAGAACCGCCGGCTTTTTGCCGTGCCGGGCATGATCGGCGCCTTCCGCGCGCTCCTCGCCGACCATCGCGGCGAAATCAGCGCGACGGTGGCCTCCGCCGCAGCACTCAACGACACACAGATTACAGCCCTGAAGCAGGCCCTGAAGGCCGCCCTCGGCAAGGACGTCATGCTCGAGCAGCGTGTCGATCCGAGCCTGCTCGGCGGTCTCATGGTGAAGGTCGGCAGCCGCATGATCGACACCTCGCTTCAAACAAAACTCACTCGTCTCAAGCACGCCATGAAAGAGGTTGGCTAATGGATATCAAAGCCGCCGAGATCTCCGCGATTCTCAAGGACCAGATCAAGAATTTTGGGCAGGAAGCCGAAGTGGCCGAGGTCGGCCAGGTGCTCTCCGTCGGTGACGGCATCGCCCGCGTCTACGGCCTCGACAATGTTCAGGCCGGTGAAATGGTCGAATTTGCCGACGGCACCCAGGGCATGGCCCTGAACCTGGAAATCGACAATGTCGGTATCGTGATTTTCGGCGACGACCGGAACATCGGCGAAGGCGACATCTGCAAGCGGACAGGCAACATCGTGGAAGCCCCGGTCGGCAAGGGCCTGCTCGGCCGCGTTGTCGACGGTCTCGGCAACCCGATCGACGGCAAGGGCCCCATCGATGCCACCGAAATGCGCCGCGTGGACGTGAAGGCGCCGGGCATCATCCCCCGCCAGTCCGTGCACGAGCCCATGCAGACCGGCCTCAAGGCCGTTGATGCGCTGATCCCGGTCGGCCGCGGCCAGCGCGAGCTGATCATCGGCGACCGTCAGACCGGTAAGACCGCGATCATTCTCGACACGATCCTCAATCAGAAGTCGGTCAACGATCGCGACGACGAATCCCAGCACTTGTATTGCATCTACGTGGCCATCGGCCAGAAGCGCTCGACCGTCGCGCAGTTCGTGAAGGTGCTCGAGGAGAACGGCGCGCTGCCCTACTCCATCGTTGTCGCCGCCACGGCGTCCGATCCGGCCCCGATGCAGTTCCTGGCGCCGTTCACCGGCTGCACCATGGGCGAGTATTTCCGCGACAACGGCATGCATGCCCTCGTCAACTACGACGATCTGTCCAAGCAGGCCGTTGCCTATCGCCAGATGTCGCTGCTGCTTCGCCGCCCGCCGGGACGTGAAGCCTATCCGGGCGACGTGTTCTACCTTCACTCGCGCCTGCTGGAGCGCGCGGCCAAGCTCAATGCCGAAAACGGTTCGGGCTCGCTGACCGCTCTGCCCGTCATCGAGACGCAGGCCAACGACGTGTCGGCCTATATCCCGACCAACGTGATCTCGATCACGGACGGCCAGATCTTCCTCGAAACCGACCTGTTCTATCAAGGCATCCGTCCTGCCGTGAACGTGGGCCTGTCCGTGTCCCGCGTGGGCTCCTCGGCCCAGATCAAGGCCATGAAGCAGGTCGCCGGTAAGATTAAGGGTGAGCTGGCCCAGTATCGCGAGATGGCGGCCTTCGCCCAGTTCGGCTCGGACCTCGACGCCACGACGCAGAAGCTGCTGAACCGCGGCGCGCGCCTGACCGAGCTGCTGAAGCAGCCGCAGTTCTCCCCGCTCACGGTCGAGGAGCAGGTCGTCTCCATCTACATGGGTGTGAACGGCTATCTGGACGCCTTGTCGGTGTCCGACATCGGCCGGTTCGAGGACGAATGGCTGCGCTACATGCACACCGAGCATCAGGATCTTCTCGACACCATCCGTGATGAGAAGAAGATCTCTGACGAGTCCGGCGACAAGCTGAAGGCCGCGGCCGACAAATTCGCCAAGTCCTTCGCGTGAGTTGATTCATGGCCTCGCTAAAGGAGCTTCGGAACCGTATCGCCTCGGTTAAGGCGACCCAGAAGATCACCAAGGCCATGCAGATGGTGGCTGCGGCGAAGCTTCGCCGGGCGCAGATGGCAGCCGAAGCCGCGCGCCCCTATGCCGAGCGCATGGAGGCCGTGCTTTCGAACCTGGCAGAGGCTCTCAAAGGCCTCGAGGGCGTCGGCTCACCGCTGATGGTCGGGACCGGCAAGGACGATGTGCATCTCTTGGTGGTGTGCTCCTCCGAGCGCGGCCTTTGCGGCGGCTTCAACTCGTCGATCGTCCGCAAGGCGCGCGAGAAAGTGCTGCAACTGACCGGCCAGGGCAAAGAGGTCAAGATCCTCTGCGTCGGCAAGAAGGGCTACGACCAGCTTCGCCGCCAGTTCAAGGCGCAGATCATCGACGTCATCGAGTTCCGCGGCATCAAGCAGCTCTCCTTCGAGCATGCCGATCAGGTCGGACAGAAGGTCCGGGCCATGTTCGAGGCCGGCGAGTTCGACGTGGCGACGTTGTTCTACGCCGAGTTCAAGTCGGTCATCAGCCAGACCCCGATCGCCCAGCAGATCATTCCCGCCTCTATCCCCGAAGGAAAAGAGAGCGGCGTCGATCTGGACGGCGCGATCTACGAGTACGAGCCGGAGGAATCGGAGATTCTCGCCGATCTCCTGCCGCTCAACATCACGACCCAGATTTTCAAGGCGCTGCTTGAGAACGCCGCGTCGGAGCAAGGTGCTCGCATGAGCGCCATGGATAGCGCGACGCGCAATGCCGGCGAGATGATCGGCAAGCTGACGCTGAACTATAACCGGACCCGCCAGGCCCAGATCACCAAGGAGCTGATTGAGATCATCTCCGGTGCTGAGGCCCTCTAGTCAGTCAAGGAACGGAACGATGGCAAACAAACCCGTGGTGGCAGAGACCAAGAAGCAAGAGAAGCGCATCGCCGAAGGCAAGGGGCCCAAGGGTCATATCCGCCAGGTGACCGGCGCTGTCGTCGACGTGCAGTTCGACGAGCACCTGCCCGAAATTCTGAACGCGCTCGAGACCGAGAACCAGGGCAACCGCCTCGTTCTCGAAGTGGCGCAGCATCTTGGCGAGAACACCGTTCGCACCATCGCCATGGACGCGACCGAAGGTCTCGTCCGCGGCCAGCAGGTGGTAGACACGGGCGAGCCGATCGCCGTTCCGGTGGGCGCGAAAACGCTCGGCCGCATCATGAACGTCATCGGCGAGCCGGTGGACGAGTTGGGGCCCATCGAGACCTCTGACAGCCGGCCGATCCACGCGCAGGCGCCGTCCTATGTGGACCAGGCGACGGAATCGGAAATTCTCGTCACGGGCATCAAGGTCGTCGACCTGCTCGCGCCGTACGCCAAGGGTGGCAAGATCGGCCTGTTCGGCGGCGCCGGCGTGGGCAAGACCGTGCTCATCATGGAGCTGATCAACAACGTCGCGAAGGCCCACGGCGGCTACTCCGTGTTCGCCGGCGTCGGCGAGCGCACGCGCGAGGGCAACGACCTCTATCACGAGATGATCGAGTCCGCGACAAGGATCCAAAAGGAAGGCTCGATCGAGGGTTCCAAATGCGCCCTCGTGTACGGCCAGATGAACGAGCCTCCGGGAGCCCGTGCTCGTGTGGCCCTGTCGGGCCTGACGGTCGCCGAGTCGTTCCGCGACGAAGGCCAGGACGTGCTGTTCTTCGTGGACAACATCTTCCGCTTCACGCAGGCGGGTTCGGAAGTGTCCGCCCTCTTGGGCCGCATTCCCTCGGCCGTGGGCTATCAGCCGACGCTGGCCACGGACATGGGCGCCCTGCAGGAGCGCATCACCACCACTCAGAAGGGTTCGATCACCTCGGTGCAGGCCATTTACGTGCCGGCCGACGACTTGACCGACCCGGCGCCGGCGACCTCGTTCGCCCATCTGGACGCCACCACCGTGCTGTCGCGCACCATCGCCGAGAAGGGCATCTATCCGGCCGTGGACCCGCTCGACTCCACCTCGCGCATGCTCGACCCGCGTATCCTCGGTGAGGAGCACTACGCGGTGGCCCGCCGGGTGCAGGAGATCCTGCAGCGCTACAAGGCTCTCCAGGACATCATCGCCATTCTCGGCATGGACGAGCTTTCCGAAGAGGACAAGCTCACGGTGGCCCGCGCCCGTAAGATCGAGCGCTTCCTGTCGCAGCCCTTCCACGTGGCCGAGGTCTTCACCGGTTCGCCGGGCGTCCTCGTCGACCTCAAGGACACCATCGCCGGCTTCAAGGGCCTGTGCGAGGGCGACTACGATCACCTGCCTGAAGCGGCGTTCTACATGGTCGGCACCATCGAGGAAGCCGTCGCCAGGGCCGAGAAGCTTGCAGCCGAGGCCGCTTAATGCCCGATCCGTTCAAGTTCGAACTGGTATCGCCTGAGAAGCTGGTGTTCTCGGGCGACGTTGAGCAGGTGCTCGTTCCGGGCGCCGAGGGCGACATGACCATATTGGCCAAGCACGCCCCGCTCATCACCACGTTGCGCCCTGGGCTGCTCGAGATCGACTTCCCGGACGGCAAGCGTCAGCGCTTCTTCGCCCGTGGCGGTTTCGCCGAAGTGATCCCGGCGGGCCTCACGGTTTTGGCGGAACGTGCGATCGACCTGGACGAACTCGATCCGGCGCAGCTCTCCCAGGACATTGCGGATGCCGAGGAAGACGTCGCCGACCTGTCGGGCGAGGCCAAGGACAAGGCTCAGATGACGCTTGAGCATCTCCGGCAAGTGCAGTCGGCTTTGGGCGCTTAGACCATACAGACCGCACGATAGGGCGAACGTCGAGGGAGGCTCAACGCCTCCCTTTTTTGTTGGGCGGCCCGCAAGCGCGTGTGGCCGCGCTGGCCTCTATTTGATGACGAGATGGGAAAACGCGTCGATGACGGCGGCGTAAACGTCCTGCTTGAACGGCACCACCAATGACGGCAATTCGTCCATGGGCACCCAGCGCCACGCGTCGAACTCCGCCTTGTGGTCCGGCCGCGGTTTCAAATCGATATCGCTCTCGGTTCCCTCGAAGCGCGCCGCGAACCACATCTGCCTCTGTCCGCGGTACTTGCCCTTCCAGGCGACGCCCACCAGCTCCGACGGCAGATCGTAGACGAGCCAATCCTCGGTTTGAGCCAGAAACACGGCTTTGCGGACACCGGTCTCTTCCCACAGCTCACGCCGGGCGGCCTCCTCGGGCGCCTCGCCCTTGTCGATGCCCCCTTGCGGCATCTGCCACCATTTTCCGCGCCCCTCGGACGCTGCCTTGCCACGGTCCGGGCGCCGGCCCACGAAGACGTGTCCCTCGGCGTTCAACAGCATCACGCCCGCGCACGGCCGGTAGGGAAGACTGGTCGGATCGGTCATGGCGTCGTCTTTGTTGCGCTGAGATGCCAAAGGTAGAACACAGCCCGATGAGCCATGCACCGAAGCTCTGAGTCAAGGTTCAGGATAGGGGATCAGCTTTGCTGCCGCGCCTGGACGGCGGCACTCACCGGCACGAGGACAAGCCCCTTGCTTTCCAGCGATCCGGCCCAATCGGTGATCCGCTTGACGGTGCCGGGCGCCGCCTTGGCGACACCGATGGCGGCCCCGTTTTCCTTGGCTGCCGCCTCAAGTTTGGCTAGCTGGCTGTCGATACCCCCAGCATCGAGCTGGACGTCGGCGACGTCGTATTCGAGTTCGAGGGCGGAAGCGACCCTTTTCGTCACGGCGGCGTCCGTTGAGCCGTCAGACAGGTAAACGAGCCCCCGACGTTTGAGTTCCTCGAAGATGGGGGCGACAGAGCCGAGGTCGGATTGAAATTTCTCACCCATGTAGTTCGTCACGCCGATATAGCCGGCGTAACGCGACATCGCCCATTGCAAGCGCTTGATGTTGTCTTTTGGGGGGAGTGTGGTGAGAAGTGCGTGGGGGCCGGGATCGTTCGTCGGGTAGTTGTTGGGCTCCAGGGGAATTGCGAGGAAGACCTCGTGCCCGGCCGTGCGAGCCTCTGTCACTCGCTCTTGGAGCCCGCGCCCGTAGGCGCCGTATGCGAGACTAACAGGCGGCGGCAGCCCCTTGATGATGTCGCCGTCTTGATCCCCCGGCACGCCTAAGCCGTTGAGGAGCACGGCGACCCGTGGGGGCCCGCCCTGCACGTCGGCATAGTCGGACGGACGCGCGTACACATCCGCCGGACGGCTTCCGTCCGCGGCGACCTTCGGCAAAGGACCGTAGGGTGAATCTTCGACGATGGCCGGCAGCGGGGCCTCGGGCAGCGGCTCTTCCGTCGACCGGTCGATCCCCGGCACAAGGCTCGCTAGGGCGACATTGCTGCCGCGATCCGGTGCCTGTGCGACGCTCCCGTCTCGTCTTCAATTGCGCCGCTCTGGCCGGGAAAAGCCGGCGCTGCGGGTGCCGCGGGCATCTGAGGCGCGGCCGGCGCGGTAGCGGGACCCTGGCCAGGCGGCGGCGCCATTCCCGGGGGAGAGACCCGGGCCGGCGGCGGTGTCGGCATACGGGGTGCTGTCACTGAAAAACCCGGCGGCGGCATAATCCCGCCCGGGCCCGCTGCAGCTGGCGCGGCAGCCGGCGCGGACTCGATCTGGACGACTTCCGCAGGCTCGGGTCCTGATAGAAAGATCAGCGCAATGACGCCAATCACCAAGGTCCAGAATATGATCCCCGACGCGACGGCTAGGGCCTTCATCCTGTGGCCTTCATGTTGTCGTTCTCCCCACTTCCAGACCGAACCGCCTGGATACTGCCTTTGTACCAAGGCTTGTACAACACAAGGCTAGTACATCAGATGGCAGCCGACCAAGCCCGCTGAGCGCTTTCCCACGAATTACGCTCTTGCGGACCGGCCGTCTAGTTCGCCGTCTCTGACTTGCTTGGAGCCTCGGCCTTCTGCTTCAGCTCCGTATCGACAGACTTGGTGCCGCGCAAAAGCTCGAGCCCGTAGATGAGTTGCGTGTCCTTCGTCTTGTCCTCGGGGACATACGAGGAACTGCCGGATTTCTCTTCTTTGCCTTCCTCCGGAACCCTCGTTCTTGAGATGGCGCGCAGATTGGCTTCGCCGCGTGTGCCGATAAGCTCTTCCCGCTTCTTGATGTCTTCCGGGAGTTCCTCCTCGACCACGATGTCGGGGGTGATGCCCTTGGCCTGGATCGAAACGTTCTTCGGCGTGTAGTAGCGCGCCGTGGTCAGCCGGAGAGCGCCATTCGCCGATCCCAGCGGGATAATCGTCTGCACCGAGCCCTTGCCGAAGGACTGAGTCCCGACAACGGTCGCGCGTTTCAGATCCTTGAGCGCACCTGCGACAATCTCGGATGCCGACGCGGAGCCACCGTTGATCAGCACGACAATCTGCTTGCCGTCGGTGATGTCCCCTTTCCGCGCGAACTCCTTCTGAACGTCCTCGTTGTTGCGGCCGCGCGTCGACACGATCGCCCCCTGGTCGAGGAACGCGTCCGAGACGGCGATCGCCTGATCGAGCAAGCCGCCCGGATTGTTGCGAAGGTCGACGATGTAGCCCTTGAGGTCCGGGCCAAGTTCCTTCTTGAGGTCGTTGACCGCCTTGACGAGCTTCTCGGTCGTCTGCTCGTTGAAAGAGGTAATTCGGATATAGCCGACGTCACCGCCCTCGGCGCTGAACTTCACCGGATTGATCTCGATGATGCCGCGGTTGAACTTGAACTTCATCAAGTCCTCCTGCCCCTCGCGGAGGACCATGAGGGTGATCGGCGTATCCACCTCGCCGCGCATCTTCTCGACGGCGTCTTGCAGGTTCATGCCACGGACGTTCTCGTCGTCGATCTTGGTGATCAGGTCGCCGCTCAAGATTCCAGCCTTGTCGGCGGGCGTGTCGGCAATCGGGGAGATGACCTTCACGAGGCCATCTTCCATCGTGACCTCGATGCCCAGACCGCCGAACCGGCCCTTGGTCTGGACCCGCATGTCTTCGTAGTTATCCAGGTTCAGATACGCGGAGTGCGGATCGAGCGCCGTCAGCATGCCGTTGATGGCCGACTCGATGAGCTTCTCGTTCTCGGGCTCTTCCACATAGCCCTTGCGGACGCGCTCCAACACCTCGCCAAACAGGTCGAGCTGCTTATAGATCTCCGAATTCGCGGCTTCGGCCGAAGGGCTTCGCGCCAAGCTCACCATTGTCGAGCCAGCGGCAATCACCGCAACCACCAGTAGCGCCCACAAAGCGTATTCGGACTTCCGCATCATCCTTGCACCTTCCCGGATGCCTCGGCCCACCATGGGCCGGGGTCTATTGGCCGTCCGTCCTTTCTGAATTCCACATAGAGGACGGGGCGTGAACTTTGGCCACCGGGACTACCCGGAGCCGGTGATTTGCCCATGACGGCGATCGGCTCGCCGGCAAGAACGAATTGGCCGAGGCTAACGTCAATACGGCTCATCCCCGCGAGCAAAATATGATAGCCCCCCCCAGCATTGATGATCAAGAGTTGGCCGTAGGACCGGAACGGGCCCGAATAGACCACCCAGCCGTCCGCCGGGGCCGTGACGCGGGCCTCCTCGCGGGTCTGCATCGACAGGCCCTGGACCGCCGCACCGGCAGAATCCTTGTCGCCGAAACGGTAGGTTCTCTCGCCTTGCGCCGGCAGCCGCAGACTGCCCTTGGCGTCGCCGAACGGCGTGACCGGCTTCATCCGGGCCGGATTGGCGAAGGCGACCTTTTTCGAATCCGGCTTGAGCTCGACCACCCGCTCGTTGGCAGGCGTGGCCATGACCTCCTGCTTGAGGCGCTCCCGCAGTGCCTTCTCGGCCTCGACCTCGGCGTCGTACTGCGCGACTTCCGCCTTGGCGATCTTCTTGTCGAGTTTCTCCACCAGGTCGTTCAAGGTCTCGACCTCCGAGGCCAGCGTCTGCGCCGACTCGGTCAGCGAAGCGAGCTCCTCTTGGTCCTGCGCTTCCCTGGACTGCTTCGTGGCAATGAGTTCGTCGAGACGCGCCTGCTCGGCCGAAAGCTGATCGGCCTCTCGCCGCTGCGTATCCCGCTCGGCGCGGACGCGCTCCTCGACGGCCGACAGATCCTGCAGGCTGTCGGTCAGGCTGTCGGCCTGGTACTTGAGTTCGGGATAGACCTCGGCCAGCAGCATCGCGCCGCGAACGACCTTCAGCGCATCGTCGCGTCTCGTGACGATCGCCGGGGGCGGCGTCCGTCCAATTCTCTGCATGGCGCTCAGCATGGTGACAATTGCGGCCTTTCGCTCATCGATCGAGGTCTGCATCACGTTCACCTGTGCGGTGAGTTCCGCAAGTTCGCTTTCAGTTTCGGAGAGCTTCGCCTCGCTCTCCTGAACGCGTTTGCCGGCCTCGATCAGCTCGGTCCTGAGCCGTGCCCTTTCTTCGGCCAGAGCGGCGAGGTCCTTCGTCAGGCCCTCAGCCCTAACCCGGCTGGATTCCAACTCCTGTTCGGTCTCGTCGAGACGCTTCTTGGCTTCGTCCCGCGTGAGATCGTCTTGGCCGTGCACGACGCTCACAGGCACGATAAGCAGCGCCCCAACAAGCAGGGCGGCGCGAATATTCCGAGTGGTGAAAGTCGATCGCTCGTTGTGCGCCATGCGTCCTGGCCGTTCAGTCGATGGCACCGGAGGGAAAAGGCAGAATCAAGGCAAAAGCCTTAAGAATCCTTAACCTTTAGGCCTCTCAGGCCCGGTGGTACGGGTGCCCCGACAAGATCGTCATTGCCCGGTAGAGCTGCTCGGCGAGGACGATCCGCGCAAGTCCGTGGGGCAGCGTCATGGGTCCCAAAGACAGCGACTGGGCGCCCCGGTCAAGGACTGGTTGGCCATGCCCGTCGGGGCCGCCGAGCACGAAGGCCACGCCCGGCGCCGCGGCATCGTCCCGCAAGGCGCCAAGACCGCTCGCGAAGGCCTCGCTCGAGCGCATCTCGCCGCCTGGGTCCAGACAGACGATAGTGAAATCGATTGGGATTTTGGCCAGCAGCGCCTCGGCCTCGGCCGACCGGCGTGCGGCAGCCTCTGGTGCGCGCGATTCGGACAACTCGATCGATGTCAGCGGCGACAGACCGAGGCTGCGGCCGAGCGCCTCGGCCCGGCCGAAATAATGGGTACAGAGCTCTCGCTCCGGTCCCCGCTTGAGCTTACCGACCGCGGCGATCAGCAGACGCACAGCCAACCTCCGCCGCGTGGGCCGGTGGTGATCTTCCGATCAGACCACCATTCGCTCCATGGGCCGATCCGCGGACCACATCTTTTCGAGGTTGTAGAACTCACGAACCTCCGGCCGAAAGAGATGGACGATGACCTCGCCCGCATCGATCAGGACCCAGTCCCCCTGGGGCAGTCCTTCGACGCGCGCACGGCCATAGCCACCAACTTTGAGCGCTTTGATGAGATGGTCGGCTACGGCGCCGACATGCCGCTGCGAACGACCCGAGGCGACAACCATGTAATCGCCAATCGAAGTCTTTCCTTCCAAATCGATGACCGCGACATCTTCGGCTTTGGCGCCGTCGAGTGTGTCGGTCACGATCTTGAGCAGTCTTCCGGGCTCGGCGCTGAATGACGCCAGTCCGGATGGAGGCGTACCGCTCACGGTACCCTCGCTAGGTGAGCGCATGTTTGCGTGGGTTTCCTTCTGCCATTGCTCCTGGAAGTGGCTTCAAGACTATGTCCCGTGCACGACGCTTGGGGCTTCTTCGACAACGAACCACTTCACCCCCTCACAATAAACTGCCGGCTGGTCAAGTTTCAATAGATAGTAGGGGCCGGTTCTTCTTGCTCTTGATCTAGTAATCTAGTCCGATTCCAAGACATTTTCGCGAAGGGCGGTCGACGAGAGCCCCGACAGGCGGTGGGTGAGGATGGTCCAGGCAGGCGGACGCAGGAGCGCGAGCCCCAAAGCGTCGGTCTCGTCGATATAGGCGCCCGCGAAGCGATGCGCCGCCTTGCCGGCGCGCGCCTTGAGGCGAAAGCCGGGCCGGTCCAACACGGCGATCGGCACAAGCTGGAATATCTCGGGCCAGGCCTTCCAACGGTGGACCGTGGCGAGATTGTCCGCGCCCATCAGCCAGACAAAGTTGACGCCTGGATAGCGCTGCACGAGCGCCGCAAGCAGGTCGGCCGTATAGGGCGACCCCGTTCCGCCATCGTAGCCCGTGACCGTGATTCGCGGATGGTTCGCGACGCGCCGGGCGGCGCGCACCCGTTCCGCGACCGGCGGCAGGCTGGAGACGTCCTTCAGGGGATTGCCCGCGCTGACCAGCCACCAGACTTGATCGAGCCCCAGCCGCTTCAGAGCCGCAAGACTGATTTCACGATGGGCACCATGGGCAGGGTTGAAGGACCCGCCGAGGAGCCCGATCCGCATGCCCGGCGCCGCCAGCGGAGCCCGCATTTCGCTCGAGGCAGACGGCTTGCTCACGGCAGTCTTCGCGCTCAAGGCCGCGTCTGGCCCTGCCCGCGCACCACATATTTAAACGTGGTGAGCTGCTCGACGCCGACGGGCCCGCGCGCATGAAAGCGGCCCGTCGCAATCCCGATCTCCGCCCCCATGCCGAACTCGCCGCCATCGGCGAACTGGGTCGAGGCGTTGTGCAGGACAATGGCGCTGTCGACTCGCGCCAGAAACGCCGCCGCAGCCGCTTCGTCGTTCGTGACGATCGCCTCGGTATGGTGCGAGCTGTGCTCGTCGATATGCGCGATGGCGTCATCGAGATCCTCGACGACTTTGACGGCGATGATGGGCGCCAGATACTCCGTATCCCAATCTTCATCCGTCGCTGTTTTGACGCGGCTATCCGTATGCTGTGTATCCGGATCGCCGCGCACTTCGCAGCCGGCCTCGATCAGCGCGTCGACGATGGGCGTGAGGTGCGTGTCAACGGCTGCGCGCGAAACCAGCAGCGTCTCGGCCGCGCCGCAAATGCCGGTCCGACGCATCTTGGCGTTGACGACGATGTCCCGGGCCATGTCGAGCGGCGCGGTCTCGTCCACATAGACGTGGCAGTTGCCCTCCAGATGCGCAAACACCGGCACGCGCGCTTCCTTCTGAACTCTCTCCACAAGGCTCTTGCCGCCCCGGGGCACGATCACATCGACGGCGCCGCCGAGGCCGCCGAGAATGAACCCGACCGCCTGCCGGTCCACCGACGGCACGAGCTGGATGGCCTCGCCCGGAAGCCCCGCGGACTTCATCGCCTCGGTCAGAATATTGGCGATCACGAGCGACGTCAGGAAGCTGTCGGAGCCCGACCGCAGGATTACGGCATTGCCCGACTTGAGACACAGCGCGGAGGCGTCCGCCGTCACGTTCGGACGGCTCTCGTAGATCATGCCGATGACGCCGAGCGGCACGCGGACCCGCGCGATCTCGAGCCCGTTGGGCCGCGTCCAGGACGCGATCGTCTGGCCGACGGGATCGGGCAGGCCTGCGACCTCGCGCAAACCTTTGGCCATGGCCGCCACGCGGCCTTCGTCGAGCCGCAGCCGGTCTAAGAAAGCGGCATCGCGCCCGTTCTTTTCGGCCGCCTCCAAATCCTTGGCATTCGCGCCGAGGATCTTCTCGGTGCCCGCCTCAAGGGCAGCCGCCATCGCCTCGAGCGCGGCATTCTTCTGCTCCGTCGTCGCCATGGCGAGCTCGGCCGCGGCCGCGCGGGCAAGGCGGCCCATATAGAGCATCATCGGCTCCAGACTGACGGCGGGGTCCTGGGCGGGAAGTGCCACGTGAGGTCCTTTCGTTTCCTTGGAAGGCTGTTCCTTAGGAGCCCTTCTTCCTGAGGCTCATGTCGTCGCGATGGATCAGCTCCGGACGGCCAAGATAGCCGAGTATGTCGGTAATTTCACCGCTCTTGCGCCCAATGATCGCCGCGGCGTCCGCATGACCGTAGGCAATCAGCCCACGGCCGATTTCCGTTCCTTCGAGCCCGCGGATGGCCACCGCATCGCCGCGCTCGAACTGCCCAACGATCTCCGTGACGCCGGCCGGCAGCAGGCTCTTGCCGGACGCCAACGCCTTGGCCGCGCCGGCATCGACGATCACGGCCCCGCGGGGCTCCAGCGTACCACCGATCCAACGTTTCCGCGCGGTCACGGGGTCCGAGTGGGCCAGGAACCAGGTGCAGACCCCGGTCGAGGCCAGTACCTGCAGCGGGTTGAGTACCTTGCCGCTGGCGATCACCATGTTCGTGCCCGCGCCCACGGCAATCTTGGCCGCTTCGATCTTCGTGACCATGCCGCCACGCGACAACTCAGACCCCACATCGCCGGCCATCGCCTCGATCTCGGCGGTGATCTCAGGGACTACATCGAGCCGCCTGGCGTCGGCCGTCGAGCCCGGCGGCGCCGTATAGAACCCGTCCACATCCGACAGCAGCACGAGGCAGTCGGCGCTCATCATTGAGGCGACGCGCGCGGCAAGCCGATCGTTGTCGCCGTAGCGGATCTCGTTGGTGGCGACCGTGTCGTTCTCGTTGACCACGGGCACCGCCCCGAGCTTGAGCAGGGTCGAGATTCGTGCTGCGCGCGTGAGATAGCGCCGCCGCTCCTCCGTATCGCCCAGGGTCACGAGCACCTGCGCGGCCGCGAGTCCCCGCGCCCGAAAGGCGCTCTCATACGCATGAGCCAGATGGATCTGGCCGACCGCAGCCGAGGCCTGACTATCTTCGAGCTTGAGCGGCCCCTTGGGCAGCTTGAGGACATTACGCCCGAGCGCGATTGCGCCCGACGACACCAGGACGACTTCCTTGCCCTGGCTTCGGAGCTCCGCGATGTCGTCGCACAGCGCGTCCAGCCACGCGGCGCGTAAGACGCCGGCCGCGCTGTCGACCAGAAGCGCCGAGCCGATCTTGACGACAATCCGGCGCGCAGACGCCCACTCGGACCTCATGGCCGCCACCCTTCGTCGGTGCGCGGTAGCAGTTCTTGCACTTCCGCCGCCCGCATGGCCTCGACCTCACGGGCAAGCGCGGCGAGCACTTCCTGTACGCCTTTGCCCGTGGCGGCGGAGACAAGCAGCGGCTTGACGCCGGCGACCGCTTCGAGTGCGTGCGACTTTTCTTTGAGATCGTCGGGGTCTACTGCGTCGATCTTGGACAAGGCCAGCACTTCGGGCTTGCCGTCGAGCCCGGCGCCGTAGGATTCGAGCTCGGTGCGGACGATTTCGTAGGCTTCGACAGGATCGTCCTCCGTTGCGTCAACCAGATGCAACAGGACGGCGGTACGCTCCACGTGGCCAAGGAAGCGGTCGCCGATCCCTGCGCCTTCGTGCGCGCCCTCGATCAGACCCGGTATGTCCGCCAGCACGAAATCGAGACCGCCGAAACGCACCACGCCGAGATTGGGGTGGAGCGTCGTGAACGGATAGTCAGCGACCTTGGGCTTGGCCCGGCTGACCGTCGACAGAAAGGTGGACTTGCCGGCATTGGGCAGGCCGACGATGCCCGCATCGCCGATCAGCTTGAGGCGCAGCCAGATATACATCTCCTCGCCGGCCTGACCGGGATTGGCGCGACGGGGCGCCTGGTTCGTGGATGTCTTGAAATGCGCGTTGCCGAAGCCGCCATTGCCGCCATGGAGCAGGACGAGCCGCGTTCCCGGCTCGGTCATATCCGCAATCAGCGTGTCCCCGTCCTCATCGAGAATCTGGGTGCCCGGCGGCACTTTCAGCACGACATCGGCGCCCTTGGCCCCGGTGCGGTTGGAGCCCATGCCGTTGCCGCCCTTCTTGGCCTTGAAGTGCTGCTGATAGCGAAAGTCCAGAAGCGTGTTCAGATTGGCCACGCATTCGATGATCACATCGCCGCCGCGGCCGCCGTCGCCGCCATTGGGGCCGCCGAATTCGACATACTTCTCCCGCCGGAAGCTCACGCACCCGTTGCCGCCATCACCTGACCGGACAAAGACTTTTGCGGAATCGAGAAATTGCATGGGAAGGGATTAACACCGGGGCCGTCATCTTGCACGCATCGCCGGACGACATGGTTTGCGGTCTTAAGGGTGCTGCAGCGCGCTTACCGCCTGGGCCCTTTCGAGCCGGTAGGTAAGACACGGCACCACCTCGCCGCGCGCTACGCAATCACGCGTTTCCTCGCCCTCCGGCGTGAACCCGAGTTTGGCGAGCACCCGCTGCGAACCGGGATTATCCACGAAGTGACCGGCCCGCAAATAGGCGAACCCGTGCGTATCGAAGGCATGGGCCACGACCGCGCGCACCGCCTCGGTCGCGAACCCGGCGCCCCAATAGGGCTTCCCGATCCAGTAACCGAGCTCGCCATGGTCGGCGTCCATGGGCATGTATCCGGAGCAGCCGATCAGCCTGCTGTCTCGTGTGACAGCGAACACGACGCCCTCCTCGCCCTGGCCGACACGGTCGACCCAAGCACGGGCGGTCGTCTCGCTATAGGGATGCGGGATCGTGCCGGTCATGCTCGCCACGTCGAAATCGCCGGCGAGCAGGCTCATGGCCGCGGCGTCCGCATGGTCAAGCGGCCGCAAGTTCAGCCTTTGCGTTCTGATCTGCATGGGAAAGCCAACGTACATATGCAAACGCGCCCGCTATCAGACGGGCGCGCGCAAATCTCTAAGAAAGTCTGGAAGCGGTTGCGCGCCTTACGAGGCGTCCGGCTTCACTGATACGTAGGTGCGGCCCTTGGCCTTGGTCGCGAACTCGACCTCGCCGTCGACGAGCGCAAACAACGTGTGGTCCTTGCCGATGCCGACACCCTCGCCCTTGTGCCACTTGGTGCCACGCTGGCGAATGATGATGTTGCCGGCGATAACCTTCTGGCCGCCCGACTTCTTGACGCCGAGGCGACGTCCCGCTGAATCGCGGCCGTTGCGTGAGGAGCCGCCTGCCTTCTTATGTGCCATGGTGGTGTTCCTTTAGCTCTTCTTCGCCGGGGCCTTTTTGGCCGGGGCCTTCTTGGCTGCGGTCTTCTTCGCGGGCGCTTTTTGGCCGGAGCCTTCTTCGGCGCGGCCTTCTTGGCGGGCGCTTTGTCCTCGGCCGCCTTCTTGGCGGGAGCCGCTTCAGCCTTGGCTTCCGGCTTCTCCGCGCTCTCCGTCTTGGCCGGCGCCTTCTTGGCGGCAGCCTTGGAAGGCTTCTTGCCGTCCGTCAGGATCTCGGTGATGCGCAGGGCCGTCAGCTCCTGACGATGGCCTTGCGTGCGGCGGTAGCCTGGCGGCGCTTCTTCTTGAAGACGATGATCTTGTCACCGCGCTTCTGCTCGACGACCTCGGCCGCAACCATAGCGCCGGAGACCGTGGGGCTGCCCGTGGTCGCGGCACCCTCGCCGCATAGCAGCAAAACTTCGGAGAGTTCGATGACGTCGCCCGGGTTTCCGGCGATCTTCTCGATCTCGATAATGTCGTTCGGCGACACGCGATACTGCTTGCCACCCGTGCGAATGACCGCGAACATGATTCCATTCCGTCTTTTGAGGCTACTCTTCGGGCTTGATTTACCAGCGCATTTTCGCCGCCGGCACGCCGCTGAAGGAGCGATAAGCGGCGCAATATAGTGGGCAAACCTCAGAAGTCAATTCCTAGAAAGCCCCAAAACCTAAGCCTTTCGAGGAAGTTTACGGCTGATTGGCCACAAGCCACTCCGATCGGGGACCAGCTCGGACCTGAGCCACCCTCCACAGGCCACCCCGACACGATCTGCGGCATTTCCGAGCGGCACGCAAGGTGGACCGGCTGGTACCGCTTGCGATCATCGCCCCGCCAAGCTACATGAGCCCGCTTGGAGAGGTGCCGGAGTGGTCGAACGGGGCGGTCTCGAAAACCGTTGAGCGCGTGAGCGTTCCGAGGGTTCGAATCCCTCCCTCTCCGCCAATTTCCGACCACTGGACGCGGTCTGTTAGCGGCGCATCGCGAACGCCCTGCAACCAACCGCGCGGCCGCGGCCTCAATCGTCTACTTCGAGCCCGTGAGCGGACATGAGATTGGGCGAGATTCTGGTCCACTTCGTGCCAGGAGCGGAAGCACGGGTCAGCGATCTGGAGGTGCGGCCGTGTCAGCTTCCAGCGGAGTCCTGTGGGCAGGACCGGCAACTGGGCCTGCAATTTCCAGAGCCACGGACAAAGTAACTTGACTTTCGGCGACCCAAAGGATCGTTTGAGGCATGCTTCGGGAGGCTCGACAGGCCATATGCATCCTTCTAGCCGCCGTGCTCATGTTCGGCGGGGCCGTCAGGCTTGCGGATTCGGTATCTCACGCCGCGTCCAAGGACTTGGACTCCGCACATGACCATCTGAACATCTCCCTATACACGGCCGGCGCCGAGAGTCGTGTCGCGGCGCCCGATACCGGCGAGGAAGATCCCAAGCATGCTGCCGCTCACTGTCTCGATGCGCATTGCTGTGCGCCGGTCTGCCAGACGACCGCCCAAACCGTCCTGAATCATCCGCCCAAAGGCGGAAAGCTCGTGCCCCACGCGAGCTCCGACTACATATTCACCAGCACTTACTGCCTCCTCAGACCTCCACGCGCGACCACCTGATCCGGCGCCTGCTTTTGCGGCGCCCTCTGCCCAGACGGCGGCAGAGTCCGGTGAATCGCGTCGCCATGTTTGCGTTTTGACATTCGCTCTTCACGGCGAAGCTGGTTCACCGCCTGCTGCTCATCTCAGCCATGCAGTCCAGGTGAACGACCATGCGCAAACGACTTTTAGTGCTTCTACTACCGTTGCTATCTACGCCGTTGCAGGCGCACGCAGCGTCCCCGCCGTGCGGCGGCAGCGTAATTGACTCCTCGTTGCCGCAATCAGAACGCGTCGAGCAGCTTACTCGCGAGGCTCTTGCTTGCGTCAAGGCGGGAAAATCCGTCCGGGCGATCGCTTATTTGAGCGAGATCATCGGCTTCGATCCCAACCGTGCCCAAGCCTATCTCAATCGCGGGAACACTTTTGCGCGGTTGGGCGACTTCGACGCGGGCCTCGCTGACTACGGCCGCGTCATCGCGCTGGAACCAAATCAGTTCGAGGGTTGGTACAACCGGGGCTCGGCCCGCGTTGCTGTGGGCCAATATGACGCGGCGATCGCCGACCTAACCGAGGCAATTCGGCTGAAGCCAAATGTCGGCTATGCCTATTGCAGCCGCGGCCTAAGCCATCTCCGCAAGGCCGAACGCGCAAAGGCGCTGGCCGATTTCGAGAAGGGGCTCTCGCTCTGGGTCGACATGCCTCTTTGCTACTACGGCCGAGGCGAGATTCGTCTGGCGGACGGCAAGCATCAAGACGCAATCGACGATTTCAGCCGGGGCATCAAATCCAAGCCGACGGCCGAGTCCCTGACACAACGCGCGGCGGCCTACGAAACCATCGGTGAGATCCAGAAAGCCCTGAAGGACTACCGCAGTGCGCTGTCCCTGCAGCCTCGTCTGAAAACGGCGGAGGCCGGAATCGCGCGGCTTACACGGAACAGCCAGAATTGAACTTGTGGAGAAACACATGACGAAGATCACAACTTTCGCCCGCGCGTCGGCTTGCATCGCATTCGGCGCCATGGGTCTGGCCGCGAGCGCCGTCTGGGCTGAGGCGGACGGCCCCTCGACGACCAACGTTGCAGAGGCACAAGACGATCAGGCGGGTCACGACCATGGAGATCACGGCCACGGAGATCACGACCATGGCGCCAAGGACAAACACGACCTCGGCGACGGGCATGACCATAAGGACCATGGTCACGACTCCAAGGACGGACCCGACGACAAGGCGGATCACGATGCCAAGGAAGGGCATCGCCACGACGACGGCCATGACCATGACCACGACGATGAGGAAGGCGAAAACGGACACGAAGGTCACGACCACGGTTCGGAGGATTCGCATGGCCACGGGTCCGACGACCATTCGAGCCACGAGGGTCATGACGATCACGGTAATCATGACGAACCTGGCAGCGTCGGCCTGACCCAGGAGCAGATGGACAGGTTCAACGTCCGCACGGTGACCGTCACGGGCGGGCCAATCCCCGTCACCATCGAGAGGCCGGCCGAAGTTATTTACAACGAGAATGCTCTCGCGCATGTCGTGCCGCGCGTTCCCGGAATCGCCCGCACCGTCGAGGCGAACGAAGGCGATCAGGTCGAGGAGGGCGACGTGCTCGCCGTGCTGGACAGCCGCGAGCTTGCCGATGCGAAGGCATCCTATCTGGCGAGCCTCGAACGTCTGGAGCTGGCCAAAGAAAACTTCAATCGGGCGGAGGCGCTCGTCGGCAAGCGGATCGTTTCCGAGAGGACGCATCTTACGGCCAAGACGGACTTTGCCGAGGCTCGTATCAACTTGCGCAGTGCGCGGCAGAAACTGCTGGCGCTCGGTATTGGCGAGTCGCGCCTCAAAGAGATCGCCGAGCAGGACGAAGCCGATCTCACGGCTTACGTCATGCACGCTCCCCTCGGCGGGACGGTCGTCGCACGTCATCTCACACACGGCGAATCCGTGTCGACCGACCGTGAGGCCTTCATCGTCGCGGATGTGTCGACGGTGTGGGTCGACATCAGCATCTACGCTCACGATCTGGAGCGGGTCGAGAAGCGCCAACCCGTGACCGTTACCACCGACGGCGGCCTTCAGGTCGACGGCACAATCGCGTTTGTGACTCCGAACGTTTCGGAAGAGACGCGAACGGCGAAAGCGCGTGTTGAGCTTGAGAACGCACCTAGGCACCTGCGGCCCGGCATGTTCGTGACGGCGCGGATCTCGTTGACGGCAGACCCCGTTGACATGCGCATTCCGGCTTCCGCCCTGCAAACACACGAAGGCCAAAGCGTTGTCTTCGTTCGGGAAGGCGACGATGGGCCACTGAAGCCACGGCCTGTCACGCTCGGCCGCAGCAATGGCGAGCACGTCGAAGTTCTCACCGGCCTCAAGCCTGGTGACGCAGTCGTGGCCGAGGGCGCGTTCCTCGTGAAGTCGCAGCTTGCCAAGTCGGACTTCGACGACGGCCACAACCACTAGCCGGGCTCATAGATGCGCACGTTTCTCGAAGCTATCCTCCGCCAGCGGCTACTAGTCTGCATCATCGCTATAGGCGTCTTGGTTGCGGGCTTCCAGAGTTACAGGACTCTGCCCGTGGACGCGTTTCCCGACGTGTCACCAACACTTGTTCAGGTGTTCACCGAAACGGAAGGCCTCGCGCCCGAAGAGGTCGAACGCTACGTCACCTACCCGATAGAGGTGGCCATGAACGGTCTTCCCGGCCTGAAGACCATTCGTTCGATCTCCAATTTCGGCCTGTCCGTGGTCAATGTCTATTTCGAGGATCGGACGGACATCTACTTCGCCCGCCAGCTCGTGGGCGAACGGCTGCAGACCGCACGCGAAGAAATCCCGGAAGGCTTTGGTGAGCCCGAGATGGGCCCGATCACTACCGGCCTCGGACAGATCTTGTTCTACTACGTAGAAGATAGCCATGGCTCGCGCACGCCGGAAGAGATGCGCGAGATCCAGGATTGGATCATCAAATTCAATCTGCAGACCGTGCCGGGCGTCACCGAGGTTCTGTCGCTCGGCGGCGAGGTGAAGCAGTTCCAGGTCCAGGTCGATCCACAAGCGCTGCTGCGCTATCGGATCAGCATCGGCGACGTAGTGGATGCAGTGAAAGCCAACAACGGAAACGCCGGGGCGCAATACATTGTCAAGAACTCCGAGCAGTACCTCGTCCGCTCCATCGGCCTTGCGACCGGGATCGCCGACATCGAGGACACGATCCTGAAGGTCGTGGACGGTGTGCCCGTAAAAGTGCGCGACATCGGCCAAGTGAAAATCGGCGGCGAGGTTCGCCAAGGGCTGGCCACGAAAGACGGCGAGGGAGAGATCGTCGCCGGGCTTGTGCTCAAGCTGATCGGCACCAACACGTCCAAGGTCATCGAGGACGTGAAGGAGCGCCTCGACAAGATCAACGCCGCGCTCCCGGACGGCGTGCGGGTGGCGCCGTACTACGATCAGTCCAAGCTGGTGCTGCGCAGCGTGGAGACCGTGAACGGCGCGCTCGCCCAAGGGATCATCCTGGTCGTTTTGGTGCTGCTCGCCTTCATGGGTGCCTCCGGCCGAGCCTTGTCGGTGGCCTTTGCCATCCCATTCTCGATCTGCGTCGCCTTCATCGTCATGGGCGCCACCGGGTTGTCGGCCAACCTTATGTCCCTAGGAGGCATCGCGATCGCCATCGGCATCATGGTCGATGGTGCGATCGTCATCGTGGAGAATGTCGACCGCTATCTCAAAGAGCAGCACACGGCGCTATCCAAACGGGAGATCGTAGCGCGCGCGTGCGCCGAGGTCGTAAGGCCCATCGCCTTCGCCATTGTGATCATCATCGTCGTGTTCCTACCGCTCTTCACGCTGCAGGGCTATGAGGGCAAGACGTTCCGCCCCCTCGCCTTCACAGTTTCGCTGGCCATGCTGGGCTCGCTGTTGTTCGCCGTCTTCGTTGCTCCCGTCTTGTCGGAGATGCTCATGAAGCGGCCGAGCGAGACGGACCGCGACAAAGTAGGTTTCGCGGACCGGCTCTTAAACGGTCTGATCGGCGCGTACAGGCCGCTGATCCAGATGTTCGTACGGAAGAGGCCCCTCGCTATCGGGCTCGCGGTTGCAATTCTCGCGGTAGGACTTGCGATCTTTCCCCGGCTCGGCTCGGAATTCGTACCAAGACTGAACGAGGGCGACCTGCTGGTGCGCGTCACCATGGCGCCGTCCATCGCTTTGGAGGAGGCTCGCGACACGGTCACGCGCTTCGAACAGCAATTGTTGGAGACGTTTCCGGAAGTCGATCGTGTCGTATCGCGCGTCGGCCGCGGTGAAGTTGGCGCACACGCGGACCCGGTCAACAATGCGGAGGCGTTTGTTGGGCTGAAGCCCCAAGAAGACTGGCCGAGCGGGCGTACACCCGAACAACTGTTCGCCGCCATGAGCGAGACATTCGAGAGCTTTCCCGGTGCAAAGTTCAACTTCACCCAGCCCATCGCCGCCGCCGTGGACGAGCTGCTCACAGGCACGAAGGCAGAGCTTGCGATCAAGCTCTTCGGCGACGACCAGGATGTGCTGCTGGAGAAGGCCGGAGAGATCGAACAGGCTGTGCGTGACGTGCCTGGTGCGGCGGACGTACAGAAGGATCAGGTCACGGGCACACCGCAACTTCAGATCCGGGTCAACCGTGGGCAAATCTCCCGGTACGGGCTCACCATCGACGACGTGCAATCGGCCGTGCGCACGGCGATCGGCGGAGAGACGGCGGGACAGGTCTTCGAGGGCGTCAGGCGTTTCGACATTCTTGTCCGATACGACGAGGGTGCGCGCACCACGCCCGAAATGATCCGGGAACTTGTGATCCGCACGCCGGCCGGTTTGCTCATTCCCCTGCGTCAGGTGGCAGAGGTGTCGGAGATTGTGGGTCCCCGCCAGATCACGCGGGAGAACACCCAGCGCTTCATCACCATTCAAGCCAACGTACGCCGGCGCGATATCGGCTCGTTTGTCGCCGAGGGTCAGGAACGGATCGCCGAAGCCGTCGATCTGCCCTCGGGCTATCTCGTCGAGTGGGGCGGACAGTTCGAGCTTCAGCAGGAGGCCAACCGAAGGCTCGCCATCGTGGTGCCCATCACGCTTGGGCTCGTTTTCCTGCTCCTGTTCATGAACTTCGGCTCGCTGCGCGCGTCGTTGCTGATCATGCTCAACATTCCTCTCGCGCTGGTCGGCGGTGTGGTCGCGCTGTGGCTCGCGGGCCTGAACCTTTCCGTGCCGGCCTCGGTTGGCTTTATCGCCCTGTTCGGCATCGCCCTCGAGAACGGCATGGTGCTCGTCACCTATCTCAACTGGCTTGTCGAAGAAGGAAAGTCGGTGGATGAGGCGAGCGTCCAGGGCGCTGCATGCGCCTTCGTCCCGTGCCCGCGCCGACGGCCTGGGCTCATCCCACTGCTCTACGCCACCGGCGCCGGCAGCGAGGTCCAGGCACCGCTGGCCACGGTCGTGGTCGGCGGCCTTGTCAGCTCCACCGTCCTGACGCTCCTGGTGATACCCGCCGTCTATAAGTGGTTCGTACCTGGGGCCTTGGGAGCATCCATGGCCCCGCAAAAGGCGGACGGACCGGCCGAATAGCCAATGTCCGCTTTGTGACAGAAGCGGACATTTGGGTCCTCCTCCCTCCCCGCCAAGCCTCTCCACCAAGTCATTCTTCACCACGACAGCCGCACATGGTCCGTTCTGCCGGCGACCCGCATCCGATCCGCGCCGACTAGCATGGACCGCACGCACTGTCTCTAGGGATGCGCTGCCGCCCGCATCAAACGCGGAACACTCGCACCTCCTTCGTGTTGACGAGGCCCAGTCCCGACTTGGGACCAAACACGATATGAGGATGACGCAGTGAAAACTCTGGAAGGCTTATTCAAGCACTTTCTCCGCGACATGTACTACGCGGAGAACAAGATCCTGGACAGTCTGCCGAAGATGGCGAAGGAAGCCGATGCGGCGGAACTCCGCGATGCGTTCAATGCGCACCACAAGGAGACCAAGGCGCAAGTCGCTAACCTCGAAAAGGTCTTCAAAGCCTTGGACCTCAAGCCGCGCGGCGTAACCTGCGAGGCGATCAACGGCATCATCGACGAGGCCAAGGAAATCATGAAGGAGTGCGAGGACCCGGACGCCCGCGACGCCGGCATGATCGCCGCCGCACAGGCCGTCGAGCACTACGAAATCACGCGCTACGGAACGATGGTGGCCTGGGCGCAGCAGCTCGACATGCCGAATGAAGCAAAGCTGCTTGCGGCCAATCTCGACCAGGAATACGCGGCCGACAAGAAGCTATCGATGCTTGCCGAGAGTGCGCTCAACAAACAGTCCGTTGCGTAACGGCCGCCCGAGACTTCCGAGAGGGGCGCGTTAGCCCAGAGACTAAATGAACGGGCGCACCGGCAAGGAGGTGAGCTCGTCATTCGCCGCCCGGACGAGCCCCTCGAGGTCTTTCACATGAAGGATCGGCGGGTGCCAGTCGATCAGGTTCTCGCTCGTGAGCTTCTTGATCGTCTTGTTGGTGTGAACGTGCGAGAGACCGAGCGCATCGGCTAATTGTTGCTGCGTGAACGGAATATCGACGCGGCGCCCGCGCGCCATGCCGAGTTGCTGAACCCGTTGGAAGACGTGCAGCAGTACCGAGGCGACCCGTTCAATTGCCGTGCGGCGTCCCACGGTCAGCAGGTTCTCGTCCAGCATGAACTGCTCGCGCGCCGCGAGCCAGGTCAGGTCGAATCCGAGATCGGGATAGTGCTCGTAGAGCTGCCAGACCTTCTCCCGCGGAAACACGCACAGCACGACGTCGGTCAGTGCTTCGACCGAATGATCCATCTCGCCGAACATGGACGATTGAAGGCCGAAAAAATCGCCGGGAAGTCCGAAGTTCAGGATCTGACGCCGACCGTCGTGGAGAAGCTTGTAGCGGAATACCCACCCGGACAGGACCGTATACAGGTGCGCGCTGTTGTTCCCCTCTAGGAAGATCGTCGTTCCCGCGTCGGCGACCAATTCGCCGCCCTTGAACTTCTGAACGAAGTCCAGCTCCTCTTCGGTGAAAGCCCGAAAGGCGTCGTTGCCCCGAAGCGGGCAGTCCTTGCATTTGATTTGCTCTGTATTGGGGGAGCGGCCCGGCGGTGTAAGTGTCATGGCCCAGGTCTCAAGGCAAACGGCGTGCGAAAGTTTAGTAGACTGTCTATGGGAGGTCACCTTCAACTTATGGCCAGTGAGGCCACTCCTCTAGAGCCGCCCGTCTAGAACTCCGACGGGCGATCTTCGTGCCGTTTGCGGCGCCTTGTCCCTCCGGCATTCGTATCCGCGCGGAGCAGAAATGGCGAATGTTAAACCGCTACGCCGTTGAAGAGCCGTCCGGCGCCGAGGGACGGACTCTGACAATCTTCGCCAGCCTCTCGGGGACCGGCTCATCCAAGATGTGTTGCCCGAGGCCGCGGAGCATTTGGTTGATCAGCCACAGGGCGGCCACTCTGCGTCTCAAGTGGGGATTCGCTGCGACGTGGGCGGCAAATTTTGCGGCCTCGGGCGCCGAGAGCCGGCCGTCCACGAACTCGTGGATGTTTTCGTCAGAGGGCGTCAGCAACGATCCTACTTCGTTCAATTGGGCGCGGCGCGCCGTCATCCATGAGAGAGGCCAAACAGGCACGCGCACGCGACAGTCTCGATTTTATCGTTCCCATCGTCACCCCGAGAATCTCCGCCGTCTGCTCGTATGTCATCCCTTCGACAACGACGAGACTAAGAATTTCGCGGTGGTCCGGGCTCAAGGACATGAAGGCTCGTTCGAGCTCCGAAAGCATCAAACTGTCTTCCTGCTGGGCCGGAAGCTGTTGCGGCGCCGCCGTTCCCAGCTCCTTGAGCGATACCCGCTCGCGCTTGGCTCTGCGGCATTCGTTGAAGAAGACGTTTCGGAGAATGACGATCAGCCAGCCTTGAAGGTTCGTGCCCGGTTGAAACGAGTCGATCCTTGCGATGGCACGCGCAAGACATTCCTGTACGAGGTCGTCCGCCAATTCGATATCGCGCGCGAGAAAGCGCGCGTAGCGCCGTAACATCGGAATTTCCGATGCAACCTGTGAAACTGTCTCGGTTTGTGTGCTTTCCCGCATCGTGGCTTTTCCTAACCGCCATAGGTGGTCCGGCGACCGGGCAAAGCCGATCGATGGACTGCAGCACGAGCGCGGTCCCTCAAAGCGCTGATGCGCATGAGCGAAGTTGTTTCCAAGAGAGAGTGCGGATTGCATGAGGGGGCAACACCCGCACCCCACGTTCGTTCCCTCGGCAATATCCAAGAAGTTCGCCGAGGCTTCGCTTGGAGTCATAGCAAGCCGGTGCGGGATCCGAATTAAGCTATGCTAATCGCGCCCTAAAAAGCCTGGGGCCCTAAACTTGCGTTCGATGGGATGCCGTCGGGCGTGTCCGGACGGCAAGAACGGCCGCCACAGGAGCGACCGTTCTTGGCACTTGACGGGCGTTCAGCCGCAACTGGCTCAGAGCCCTTGGTCGGCAACCGCGACTACTCGGCCTTTGTGTCGGAGTCCATCGTCGACTCGTCGTCCATCTTTTTGGCTTCGGTATCGTCGTCGGCCTTGGGAGCGGCAGCCGGCGTAGCAGCGCGCTCGTAGGCAGACGCATTCATTAGGGCGTCCTTGTCGGCGTTGAGAACCAGAAAGAAATCGTCGTCGTCGTCCTCACGAACCATATTGAGGCTCGACATTTTCACCGCAATGTCACGTTCGCCGATTCCCAGGAAGCCACCGACACCGACGATCACGGCCTTCACCTCGCCGTTCTCGGTCAGGATGACGTCGTCGATTTCACCGATGTCGTCCCAGTCGGGTTTCGACGCCGTCTTGTCATCCTCTTTGCTCATATCCTTGTCGGTCGCATAGACGCGCATGCCAATGAGCTCCGAGGCATAGATGTCGCCGGCTTCGTTTTGCGCGACGGTTCCAAAAGGTTTCGCGTCCTGGCTCGCCGCCAACGCGGGTGTCGCGAGTGCTAGGGCCAGCACTGTCGTTACGAGAAATCGCATCACGTATAGTCTCCTCAATCCATGATGATGATCGTGCAGTCTCGAACACAGTTCGTGTTCTCCTTCGCAACACCATGCGCAGGGCTATGTTCCGGCAACGCACAGGACGACTGACGACACAGGTCGCTTAGCGAGTGACGGCCGCGGCGACGCAATTGCGGACAGCCCAACGTGCGGCACGCACCTTGCCGGTCGCCGCCGTGCACAGGGAACAAAAGCAACAGTCCCGTGTTGCCTGTCGAAGCATCAGAAGAGGCAGGAGAGCACCATGCACAACATCTTTTACATCATCGGGGTCATCGTCGTTGTGGGCTTCATCCTGTCGTTCCTCGGGGTTCTCTAGGACGAAGCGTTCGCGCTTCGAAGGTTTTCCCCTGGACGCCAGTCACCCTCAAAACAGACTAGGAGCACCACGACATGAGCCTTGGGACAATTCTCGTCATCATCTTGATCCTCGCCCTCATCGGCGTGATCCCCAATTGGGGCTACAGCCGCGGATGGGGCTACGGTCCAACGGGGATCGTGGGTCTCGTTCTCGTCATTGTACTGATCTTGGCCTTGCTCGGACGCCTCTGACGCCCCGAACGCGGGCGCGTTCTAGCGGGCCTTCTCAGCGCCAGGCTTTGCCGACCGTGTCCGCCATGACAGCGCCGCGCGCTCCGAGCGGTTGCTCGGGGCGCACGGTCGTGTCTTCCGCCGTCTGGTGCTCGAGCTCGGCATTCAGTTCCGCGCCGAACAGCACGACGATGACCGAAACCCAAAGCCACATCATCATCCCGATGACAGCGCCGAGTGAGCCGTAGGTCGCGTTGTAGTTGGCGAAGTTGGAGAGATACCAGGAGAACAGGCTGGACGCCACCAGCCAGCACAGTGCCGCGAACACACTGCCGATACTGAGCCACTGCCACTGCGCGGCCGTTCGGCTGGGACCGTAGCGGTACAGCAGCGCCAGCCACACCAGCAGGACGATCAGCAGCGCGGGCCAGCGAAGCAGTGAAATGATTCGCTCGTTGATGGATTCCAGGCCCAGCCATGGCATCACGAGCGGGGTTACGACGACCGCCGCCAAGGCCAAGAACACCAAGAAGAGGCTACCGATCGTGAAGGCGAACGAGACCAGCGTCAGTTTCACGAAGCTGCGCTTCTCACGCTCGTCGTAGACGACGTTCAGCGAATCGATGATCGCCTTCATGCCGCCGTTGGTGCTCCAAAGCGCGAACGCAAGTCCGATCAAGAAACCAAGACCGAGCGACCCGGACCGCGCCTCCGCGACGCGCGTGACTTGGTCCCGCACGATTTCGACGGCGCGTTGGGCACGACACCAGCCAACAGGGAAAGTTGCGCGTTGATCTCGGCGGGGTCGGATACGAGTCCGTAGAGCGAAACCAAGGCCGTCAGCGCCGGGAACAGCGCGAGCAGCATGTAAAACACGACGCCTGCCGCCACGGCGAGCAAGCGATCGTTCTGCAGCTGGTTGTAGATCCGCCACAGAACGTCCATCCAACCCTTGCCCGGGATGCCGGTCGGGGACGAGGCCGCGCGTCCGCGGCCGGCCTCGTTCGTTCGGCTTTCATGAAAATGGTGGGGCTCCTGGGAGGGCCGCAGGTCGCTGTCGTCAGCCTCTGCTGTCGATGCGCCTGCACCCGGGCCCCTGCGGGACCTATCCAGTTGGAATGCCAGGGTAAAGAGTCCCGCGAGCAGAGCAATGTCAGTGACCAAAGAGTTGCGACTGTTCCTCATGGTTTGAGATATTCCGACACGTTCCCCGGTGTTTCAATCACACGCCATACTGAGAAGGGAACAATGCGCACAAGCTGGTGTTCCCAAAGCATTCATGACCAGGGGAGATACGATGTCTACTGCAAGACCCGGCCAAGGTGGAAGCGATGCCGCAGCGGCGGCGCGCGAGCACCTCGACAAGCTCGTCGACGAAGTTGGCAAGATACAGTCCGAGTTGAGTGCCATGGGCGCGAAGGTCAGCAAACTCGCAAGCGAGGGCCTGAGCCGCGCTCAGGAGGGAGCTGCGGAAGGCGTGCACGAAGCGGAAGAGGCCGTGCGGCGCAATCCCCTGGCCGCCCTCGCGATCGCCGTGGGTCTTGGCCTGCTGCTCGGCGTCTTCATGCGGCGATGAGAGCCGCGCACAATGGTCCTTACGCTGATTTCCCAAGTCAAGCGGCGCATCGACAATTCGATCAGCGCGTTCGTGCACAAAGTCATCGTCATAGCGGTTGCGGTCGTCTGTGTTCTGTTCGCCGCCGCGTTCGGTCTCGTTGCCGCCTACTATGCGCTCGTCGATTCGATTGGCTTCCGTCCCATCGAAGCCGCAGGCATCGTCGCGGGATGTTTGCTGGGGCTGGCTCTTGTGGTTCTCGCCATCCTGCCGTTGGCAGCGCGCGCGAGACCTCGCGAAACAGCTGCCATTGCGGCGCCGGGCGAGGCTCTGGCGCTCGTGGACAAGGGACTTTCTCGTGCCACGCAGCACGTCGGAGCCCTGCCACTGGTGGCTATCGCATTCGTATCGGGCTTCCTGGCGACAAGACGGTAGCGCGCCGCCGAGTGAGACAGCACGCATGGAAAAGCTCAGTGATCGCGAACTACGCAGCGCGCTCGTGAAACCCGATCTGAGCGCAAGGAAGCGCGCCTACGCCAGGGAGCTTCTGCGGCGGCGCTGCGACAAGAGCGGCAAGTATGCATGGCGAAAACTCTGGGTCGGGGCGCTCTACTGGGTCGGCTCGTGCCGTGCCGCGCTTTCCCGGCGGCCTTCCAGCGCTCGATGAAACGGCAACCGACAGTTCCAACAAAGAAGGGGCAGCCTGTTGAGGCCGCCCCTTTAGATAGGAGGGAGGGTTTGAGCGGGGCTATCCCGAGATGCTCTTCATCCAATCGTCGACTTGCCGCTCCGCCTCTTCTTTGGCCACGCCGTAGCGCTCCTGCACCTTGCCCACGAGCTGGTCGCGGCGCCCTTCGACGACATCGAGGTCGTCATTGGTCAGGTGGCCCCATTGCTGTTGCGCCTTGCCGCGCAATTGCTTCCAGTTTCCTTCGATCTGATCCCAGTTCATTTCCTTCGGTCCTCCTTGCGATGCAGTTGGATGCTTTGAGAACATCAAAGACGCTGTCATGTTCCCACCGAATTTGGGGCGCACGGAACCGGACCAGCCGCATGGGAATTGTCAGTGCAAGGTCCTGCAGGGTGAGTGCAGATGTCACACGATTCGAAAGATCTAATGGAACCCGTACCAACATCGCCGCGCATCGAACGAAAGCTCGTCGGCATACTGGCCGCTGATGTGGTGCGTTTCTCGTCTCACATGGAGCATGACGAGGAGCGAACGCTGCAGCTTCTCACGGAGCGCCGGAAGTTGATCGATGAGCTCATAGAGACTCACGCCGGTCGGATCACGGGCACTGCCGGCGACAGCGTCGTCGCAGAATTTGCGAGCGCGGTGAATGCCGTCGATTGCGCCGTGAAGATTCAGCGCGAAATCATGCATGTGAACGCCAAGGAAGCGGAACATGACGGCCTGTCCTTTCGGATCGGCGTCAACGTGGGAGACGTCATGGTCAAGGACGCCGACATCTTCGGCGATGGCGTCAACGTCGCCGCACGGCTCGAATCGTTATCGGAACCGGACGGAGTCTGTCTGTCGCGCGGCGTACACGAATATGTGCGCAAACTAACGAACTACGTCTACGCGGACTTGGGCGAGCAATACGTCAAGAACATCGAGCAGCCGGTGCGGGCCTACCGTATCGTGTTCGAGAATGGCGAACCCGTCATGTCCGAGGAGGATACACCCGGTCAGGAAACGCTCGACGTGGAACCGCATGAACCGCCGGAATACGAGCTTGCGTTTTGGGAAAGCATCCGGGACGGCGATGTCGTCGCCGAATTTGAAGCCTATCTCGACAAGTACCCGGAAGGCGCCTTTGCCGCGCTCGCTGCCGAGCGCCTGAAGGTGCTTTCGGAAAAAGAAGGTGAGCCCGAGTTGCCGGAGGCGGATCCCGTCGAACTCGCCTACTGGGAGAGCATCAAGGACAGCGAGAACGCCGAGATGTTCCAGACCTATTTGGAAACTTACGCGGAAGGTGCCTTCGCCGCCATTGCCCGGCTGAAGGTCGCCGAGCTCGGCTAGCAGCGTCCATCACACCCAAGGAACACGACACGGATGACCGTCAAACTCGGTTGCAACCTGAACTATGAAGTCTCGGCGGATACGATTTTCGTGTTCAACGTCGAGGTCGCGCGCCTGGCAACAAATGCCAACCTGAATGACACGGTCACGGTCAGTCAGGGCGCCAATGTCGAGTCCTACGACACCCCGGGTCTTGGCAACCGATACTTACGCGTTCCGGCTTCGCCGGGCACGTTGTCGCTCCACTACGAGGCGGACCTCACCCTAGATGTCGTGAGAGCCGATCCGCAGACATTGGCCGAAGTGCCGGTTGCCGCGCTCCCGTTTTCACTGATGCCCTACCTCTTGCCGACGCGCTTCGTACCCTCGGATCGGGTTGCGGGATTTGCGCAGGCGGAGTTCGGTCAACTCCCCAAGGGTCATCAGAGAGTCAGCTCCATTTGCAACTGGATCAACGATCATATCGCCTATATGCCGGGGAGCAGCGACGCGGAGACCACGGCGGCGGAGACAATCATGAACCGTGCAGGCGTGTGCCGCGATTTTGCGCATCTCGGAATCACCTTCTGCCGCGCACTCGGCATCCCCGCACGCTACGTCACATGCTACGCATTCGGCCTCTCGCCCCCCGATTTTCATGCGGTGTTCGAAGCCTATCTCGGTGACCGCTGGTGGCTGTTCGACCCGACGCGGCAGGCCGCCCTTGATGGGCTGGTCAGAATCGGGGTGGGGCGCGATGCCGCCGAGGTCGCGTTCGCGACGCTGTTCGGCAGCGCGACCGCTTCGCCGCCCGAAGTTGGATCGAACGCTCGGATCAGAGCCCCGGCGACCCGCGCACGACCGACGCGATCAGCCTCGAGGCTCTCTCGTAGCCGAACCCGCCCCGCCTGAAACGGCACGCTAACCCTAGGACGGGGTGTGTTCGCAATCGCGCACGCCATGCCCTGCTCTCGAGCCAAAAAACCCGGCGCCACAGGTGATCCGCGGCACCCCTTGTGTCGTATACTACGCACACAACAACGACAGGACCTGGCGGCATTCGAGGAATGAGCGCGGCCCAACCATTGTCAACTTGCCCGGAAGACAACCTGGACGATCGAGCGCTCGTCGTACGCGTAGCGCAGCATCGCGATCGCGAGGCGTTCCAGCGCTTGTTTCTGCATTTCGGGCCGAGAATCAAGGGATTGATGATTCGGAGCGGGAGCGACGCCGATACGGCGGAAGATTTGGCTCAAGAGGTGATGCTGACGCTTTGGCGCAAAGCCGGTCTTTACGCGCCCGAAAGAGGCACGGTGGGCGCATGGGTCTTCACCATCGCCCGTAACGTCCGGATCGATCGGCTACGCCGGCAGTCATCCCGGCCCTATGAGGACATCGCCGACCTCCAGCTGGAAGCGCCGGATGCAAGCGGCGAAGAGGAAACGGAAATGCGGCAGCGCGAGAGGCTGGTGGGACAGGCTCTCGCCGACCTGCCGGCGGAACAGCGCCGTGTGGTCGAACTGTCGTTCGTCGAGGATATGCCGCAGGCGGAAATCGCGACGACACTCGGCCTGCCGCTCGGAACAGTGAAGTCCCGCTTGCGCCTTGCGTACGCAAAGCTGCGGGAACGCTTGGAGACTTTGAAATGACGATTGTCCATCACCCCGATACCGCGACCTTGGTGAGCTACGCCGCGGGCAGTCTCGATGAGGGATTTGCGACCTTGGTCGCGGCCCATATCGCCACATGTGACGCCTGCCGCGCAGCACTGCGCGAGATCGAAGATGTCGGCGGCGCGGTACTGGAGAGTGTCGAAGCATCGCCCATGAGCCCCGCCTCACTCGATCGGGCCCTCAGTCTTCTCGACGATCACGCCGACGCGCCAGCGGAACGCACCAAACCTCGGCCGAAGGATACGCGGCCGGGAGTCCCCGGCCCGCTCGCGCGGCTGCTCAAAGGCGGCCTAGACGACATTGTATGGAAGAAGGTCGCGCCGGGTGTCTCCAAGCATGTCCTTCCCGTCTCCAAGACGGCGCGCAGCACGCTGACCCTGTTGCGGATCGCGCCTGGAACCAAGATCCCGGACCACGGCCATGGCGGCATGGAATTGACTCTCGTTCTCGAGGGTTCCTACCGCGATGTGTTCGGGCGGTTCGGACCGGGCGACATCGCCGATCTCGACGAACATGCCGAGCATCAGCCCGTGGTGGACTCGCCGGAGGCCTGCATCTGCCTCGTGGCTACGGAGGCGCCGACGCGCTTCAAAAGCTTTTTCGGCCGGTTGCTGCAGCCCATCGTGGGGATCTAGGTGACCGACGCGCCGGCGCTCCCATGGCGCACCGCCTGGATTGTCGGCGCGAGCTCCGGACTTGGCGCCGCGCTCGCGAAGCTCCTCGATGGACGCGTCGACACCGTGGCCATCTCCGCGCGCTCGGCCGATAGCCTCAACGCCATGCAAGAGGCCTCGCAAACGCTCCTCGCCTATCCTCTCGATATTACTGACGCGGACGCCGTGGCGCGCTGCTACCAGGACATCGAGGACAAGGCAGGAAAGATCGATCTCGTAGTTCTTTCCGCCGGCACGTGGGAAATGGTCGTGCCGCCCGATATCGATCCCGCGGTGTTCAAGAGGTCCATGGACGTCAATTTCATGGGCGTCGTGAATGTCCTGGCGCAAGCCGTCCCCGACATGATGCGCCGCCGGGCCGGGCAGATTGCGATCATCTCGTCCGTGGCGGGCTATCGTGGGCTGCCAAAGGCCGCTGCCTACGGGTCGACCAAGGCGGCTCTCATCAACCTCGCAGAATCCTTGCACCCAGAACTGGCGGCAAAGGGTGTGACGTTGTCGATTGTCAATCCCGGATTCGTGGACACGCCCATGACTGCCGTGAACGACTTTCCGATGCCGTTCCTGATGCCGGTGGACGACGCGGCGCAGCGGCTCCTGCGGGGTCTCGAGCGCAAGGCGTACGAAATCACGTTTCCGCGCCGCTTCACCTGGGCGATGAAGCTGATGCGGCTGCTGCCGAACGCCGTCTATTTCTGGATCGTGCGGACCTTCATGCTCCGCGAATAGGGGCCGGGTTCAGTCGCGTATCAGGCGATAGAGGCCCACGTCGATCGATCCCTCCAGGAAGCCGGCCTCGCAATACGCAAGGTAATAGAGCCACTTGCGGCGAAACCGCTCGTCGAAACCGAGCTCTTCGATTTCGGGCCAGGCCGCCTCGAAGCGCACGCGCCATTCCGCCAGCGTACGTGCATAGGATGGACCGAATGCAAGGACCGGCTCATAGCGGAAACCGGCGGCCCGGGCCTGCTCGGCGAGGATGCTCTTGGTCGGCAGCATGCCGCCCGGAAAGATATAGCGTTGAATGAAGTCCGGCTGGCGCTGATAGGTCTCGAAATGCTCCTCGCCGATCGTGATCGCTTGCAGTGTGGCGATACCTCCCGGCTTGAGACGATCGTGCAGCGTCCGGAAATAGCGCGGCCAATTCTGTTCCCCGACGGCCTCGATCATCTCGACAGAGACGATCCGGTCGTACTGGCCGGTCACGTCGCGATAGTCTTCCAGGTCGAAGCGCACCTGTTCGTCGAGCCCTTCGCGTTGGGCGCGAGCCCGGGCGTGGGCCAATTGCTCGTGAGACAAGGTGATGCCGCGCACCGAGACGCCGTGATCGCGGGCGGCGGCAAGCGCCAAAGCGCCCCAACCAGCGCCGATCTCCAGCATGCTCATGCCGGGCTCCAGACGAAGCGAGTCCAGAATGGCGCGCAGCTTGGCTTTCTGCGCGGCTTCGAGCGTCGTGGCGCCGTCCTCGTACAGCGCGCTCGAGTAGAGCAGATCCTTGTCGAGCCACGCCTCGAAGAAGGCATTGCCCAAATCGTAGTGCTCGGTGATGTTGCGGCGGCTCCCCTGCCGTGTGTTGCGACGCTGAAAGTGCCCAATCCGATCCAAGACACTCGCGCTGAACAAGGAGCGCCCCGAATCGTTGAGCGCCGCCTGGTTCCGCAACACAAAGCGGAACAGGCCGACAAGATCGGAGCAGTCAACGTCGCCGTCCATGTACGACTCGGCAAAGCCGAGCGCACCCCGCCGAAACGCCTTTCTCAAGACCCGGTAATTCTTGAGGGTAAGAACGGCGTCATGCGGACGTTCGTTGCCGAAGCGCACGCGCTGACCGTTTGGCAGTACGATCGAAAGCGAGCCGATGGGCTGCCAAGTCAGCAGACGCCCGCCGATGCCAACGACGAGGCGGGTCAAAAGGTCGAGCGCCAAGGGCGCCCGGCCGGCGGCAATCGAAGTGTCCGTCATTGCTCTCCGTGCTCTCCCGGTACTGGCGAATAGGCGATCGCGGACTTGGGGCGCCGCGGCCGCTCAACGAGCCGCAATCCCTTGAACCAAAGCTTGAGTGCTTCATAGTGAATGGCGGCCATGACCTTGACCGAAAGCCAGCCGGTTCGTGCCAAGGCAGCCGCGAGTGTTGCGTCGGTCAGTGCCGTGCGCTCTCCACGGAAGAAGGCCTTCAGCAACGGCCCCTCCTCCGTGTGAAGCGCAATGCCGATCGTGATCTCGTCTTCAAGCGGCGTGACGTGAAAACTGTACCGCCCGTCGACGCTGTTGAAGGGCGAGACGTAGAACGTCTTTCCGCAGCTTTGATGCAGCGTTTCGCCGCCGCCGGGCCGCACCGGCACCACGTAGGTCTGCCGCTCCCCGAACGTGTTGTTCACCTCGTACACGATGAGCGCCGGCGTGCCGGACGCATTCAGGCCGAAATAGACCGTTACCGGGTTGAAGCCGTAGCCCAGCACGCGCGGATAGCAGAGCATCAGGAAACGCTCGATCCCCGTCACGCCGCTCTGGTCCCCAAGGCCCCGCAGATACACCGCAATGGGCGTCCCGTCGCCATGATTGGCGTCGTGCAGGCTGCAGACATTGAAGCGATTGTAGGAGAAGAGACGCAAGCGCCGATCGAGATCGGGAAGCTCGTCGCAATCGATCAGAAGCGAAAAGACGTGATAGCGGAGCGCATGCTGAACCGGGCGCACACGCTTGTGCACCACGACCCCGTTATAGAGCGCCGACGCAGACATCATTCCGCCGCCACGAGGGGCACGGTGCCGACAGCGCCTGCATCGTGTGTGATGTGTATGCGGTCCGACTCGCCGGACACCGACCATGGCCGCCGCACGCCGCCGAGCTGTTCGGCGACCGCGAGCCCGCTCTGCAGCCCGTCCTCATGGAAGCCGTAGCCGAAATAGCTGCCGCAGAACCAGGTACGGTCCTTGCCCTGCATCGACCAGAGGCGGCGCTGCGCGGCGATGGCGTGTGCGTCGAACACCGGGTGGTCGTAGTCGACCTCCAAGTCGATCGCCTTGGGGTGAATGTCCCAGGGCGGGTTCAGGGTCACGAACAGGTCCGTCTTCGTCGGCAGGTTCTGCAAGCTATTCATCCAGTACGAAACGCACAGCTCGGACTCCAAGCCATGCCCGCGTTTGATGTAGTTCCAGCTCTGCCAGAGCCGGCGGCGGCGCGGCATGAACCGCGGATCGCGGTGGAGTACCGCATGATTGCGTTCATAGGCGAACATGCCAAGAAGCTCCTGCTCCTTTGGAGTCGGGACAGCCAGCAATTTTAGCGCTTGATCCGCATGCGTCGCAATCACGACGTGGTCGAACATTCGGACGATGCCTCGCGCATCCTCGACGTGGACGCAGGAGCGGGCGCGGCCTATCCGCCGGACCGGGGAGCCGACGGCGGTTTCGAAGTCGCCGTCGTCGAGCAGGCGGTCAACGTAGTTCTTGCTTCCACCCGCAACGGCCCTCCAAGCAGGGCGGCCGGCCGCCTGCAACATGCCGTGATTGGCGTAGAAGTTGATGAAAGTCGCCGCAGGAAAGTCCAGCATGCCCGCCATCGGCGTCGACCAGATCGCGGCCCCCATGGGCAGAATATGGTCCTCGATGAAGGCGTCGGAATAGTTCTCGGCCTGCAGGAATGCGCCCAACGATAGCCCCTCCGGATAGCGTTCCAGCGCGCGTTGCGCCGTGCGGAAGAACCGGAAGAGATCGGAGACGAGGCGCCATTGGCGCGGGTTTGCGAGATTGGAGAGCTGGCCGAATAGTCCTGGGCCGCTGCCGGCATACTCGAAGGCGCCGTCGTTCGCAGAGACGGCGAAAGTCATCTCGGTGGGCTCGGTGCGGACACCAAGATGAGCAAAGAGTGCGGTCAGGTTCGGGTAGTTCAGTTCGTTGTAGACGATGAACCCCGTATCGACTGCCACCGGTCCATCCGCAGTCAAGGCGGTCGTCGTGTGGGTATGGCCGCCGAGCCGATGATCCTGCTCGTACAGGGTGACCTTGTGATGTTTGGAAAGCAGCCAGGCAGCGGAGAGTCCTGAAATCCCCGATCCGACAACTGCGATATTGAGAGGAGCCATGGTCACCTTGATTGACGGCAGCACTGGAACCGTTACGGACCGATCGAAAGAATGGATCACCTGCAGGGGGGTAGATTGTGCGACACCGTCTCGGACGCCGCCGCAGGCTCCTTATGCGCCGGCAAGCGTCCGCGTGACGCTATAGCCGGCAACGGCGGCCGTGCCCGTGAGGAACGTGCCCCAGGCGATATCGACAACCGTGACGGTCGGGCTCCAGCCTTGCAGCGTGGCCAGATTGGTCATGTCATAGGTGGCGTAAGCGAAGAAGCCGAACAGGGCGCCGTAGAGCAACGCCGTTCTCCACGTACCGCCCTGAAGCGCGGGAGCCACCGCGAAGATGACCACACCTGCGATGAAGACCAAATAGAACCCGACCGCCGCAGCCACATTGAACTTCTCGAGAAGAAGCGGGCCAATCTCCTGCTGGTAGAGAGGCTTGGCGACATATCCCAGCCAGATGAAGTCAAGCACGAGAAAAGTGAGCGCGGTTGCCACATAGGCAAGAGCATAGGTCATGGAGCGGTCCCGGGGCGTTTGTCCGTATGCCCACTACGGAAAGCACCCCGATCCGGATCACTCGTATGGCCCGAACGGCCGGCTCTTCCGAGAACATTGCCGACCCGTTCGGCAAATAGGGCTTCGCTTTCAGTTTCCGTTATGCTTTGGGCCGATAGGTTGACCGTATGAAACCCGTCCTCGATCGCGCCGAAGCGGAACTCGCCGCTTTAAGGTAGGGGCCGCATCGACACGCTATTCTCTGGGAGTTGAGCTATGGCGTCTGTTGTCGTCGTCGGCTCCATCAACCTCGACATTGTCGCGAGCGCTTCGCGCCTACCCACGCCCGGCGCAAAAGTAACGGACGCGCTGCTAACGCATCATCCGGGTGGTGGCGGGGCCAATCAAGCGTTGGCCGCACGCCGTCTTGGCGCGGACGTGTCCCTCATGGGACGCGTGGGCAGCGACGCCGAGGCGGATACGGCTTTGGCACTCTTGCGCGAGAACGGGGTCGATCTCGCTGGCGTGGTCGCCGTACCCGACGCCGCAACCGGCGTTGCCCTGATCGCGGTTGCCGCAAGCGGAGAAAACCAAATCGTCGTGGCGCCCGGAGCGAACCTGCGCCTCATGTCCGAGAGCCTTCAAGTTCCCGCCGTCGATGCCCTCATTGGAGAGCACCTGGCGCCTCGGGATGCCGTGGCACGGGCAATAGAGACCTTCGACGGCTTCACATGCGTCACCTTGGCCACCGCCTCCGAGGTCGACGAGGTTGTGCTGCGGGATGCCGACCTGATCGTCGTCAACGAGTCGGAAGCGGCTTGGTATGGCGACAGCCTCTCGTTACGAGGCGGCATGGTGGCAAAGACATCTGGCGCCTCGGGCGCTGCGCTTTATCGCGGGCGTGAAC
Source organism: Methyloceanibacter stevinii (assembly GCF_001723355.1). Lineage (NCBI taxonomy): Bacteria > Pseudomonadati > Pseudomonadota > Alphaproteobacteria > Hyphomicrobiales > Hyphomicrobiaceae > Methyloceanibacter > Methyloceanibacter stevinii. The sequence continues at coordinate 178,881 of NZ_LPWE01000014.1, forward strand.
AAGTGGCTCGGGCCGCATCGCCAACGGTGAAGGCCGTCGATACCACCGGTGCGGGGGATGCTTTCACCGCCGCATTGACCCTCGCTCTGGTCGAGGGGCAGCCATACGCCGAAGCCCTGGCTTTGCCTGTGCCGCCGGTGCGGCAGCAACCCAACGAAACGGCGCTCAACCGTCTCTGCCGGCACGAGATGAGGTCGAGCGCCTCCTGAAGGGGAATGACTAGCGCTCGGCCGATCTAGACCATGGTGCCAAGCTTGGCGCGGAACCGCCGCAACGATATGCCGAACATGACGAGCCCGATCCCCGCGAGCGCGAGGAACTGCGGCCAGACCACATCGAGACCGGCCCCGCGGAAGAGGATCGCCTGGGCCGCCAGCACGAAGTGGGTGTTGGGGGCAACGAACATCAGCGTCTGAATCCCTTCAGGCATGCTTTCGCGCGGCGTCACCCCGCCGGAGAGCATTTGCAGCGGCAACAGGACGAGGATCAGCAGCAGACCGAACTGGGGCATCGAACGCGCAAAGGTCGCGAGCAAAATTCCCAGAGACGTGGTTGCGAAAAGTTGCAACGCCGCACCCACGAGGAACAAGCTCAGCGAGCCCTGAAGGGGCACGTCGAGCATGCCTTGCACGACGAAGATGAGCGCTACGGCGCAGGCCGTCAGCACCACGGCGCCCATCGCCCAGACCTTGCTCGCCATGATCTCGAACGGGGTGACGGGCATGACGAGGAGATGCTCGACCGTGCCGTGCTCGCGCTCGCGAATGAGCGCCGCGCCGGTCAACACGATCGCCAGCATCGTGATGTTGTCGATGATCTCCATGATCGCGCCGAACCAGGATTGGGTCAGCTCCGGATTGAAGCGGGCCCGCAAGGTTAGCCCGACGGGCGGCTCGTAGGTCTCGCGATAGTGCGCGACGAAGGCGCGCACCTCGTCGCTGACGATCGTATTGACGTAGTTGCTGCCCGTGAACGCTTGGCTCATGCGCGTGGCATCAACGTTGAGTTGGACGGTGGCGCCGTGCCCCGCCAGTACGTCGCGCTGGAAGTTCGGGGGGATATCGAGCGCGAACGTGTCGAGCCCGGCGTCGAGCCGCGCATCCATCTCGGCATGGGTGATGAGCGCCGGCGTCTTGAAGTACGGCGGGTAGAACGCAGAGACGATGCGGTTAGACAGGGGCGAGTGGTCCTCGTCGACGATCGCGATCTGCGCGCGGTGGAGGGTCTCCGGGATGGCCGTGGCCGATGCGTACACGGCGAGCGTAAAGGCATAGACGATAAGGACCAGCATGCCCCGATCGCGTGCGAGGCTGCGCAGTTCCTTGATGCCGAGAACCCAAATGTGACCCAGCCGCATAATCAGCGCTCCTGCTTCTTGAGCAGCATGGCCGCCGCTGTGAGCAGCACCGGGCTCGCAACCGCCAGCGCAAGGAACGGCGCGTGCAGATCGGAGAAGCCCAGAGCCTTGGAGAACACGCCGCGCGAGATGGTCAGAAAATGCGAGGTCGGGTAGACCTCGCCGATGACGCGTCCGAGCCCTTCGAGCGACGACACCGGATCGATCATTCCCGAGAAGCTCACCGCCGGCAGGAGCGTGAGCACCGCAGTCCCGAAGATCGCGGCGATCTGGCTCCGCATGAAGGTGGAGATGAGCAGACCCAAACCGGTCGCCGCACCGGCATAGAGCAGCCCTCCGCCGAGGAGGGTCAGGAGGCTTCCCTTGAGGGGGACGCCGAAAACCGTCACAGCCAGGATGATCAGCACGAAGAAGCTGAGCATGGCGAGCACGACGTAGGGAATCTGCTTGCCGATCAGGAATTCGAGCCGCGTCGTCGGCGTCACGTAGAAATTGACGATGGAGCCGAGTTCCTTCTCGCGCACGACGCTGAGCGCCGTCAGCATGGAAGGGATCAGCATCAGCAGAAGCGGAATGATTCCCGGCACCATGGCCACCACGCTGCGGACCCGGATTGTAGCGGAAGCGGATCTCATTGGCCAGCTGCGAAAGGGCGCCCTCCGCGCCGGCCTGGCGGGCTTTCTCCGCAAGCCACAGCACGTGCATGCCTTCCACGTAGCCGCGTGCGGTTTCACCGCGGGTGGGCATGCGCCGTCGAGCCAGGCCGCCACGGACACGTCGCGCCCCCGCGCGATATCCCGGGCGAAGTTTGGCGGAATCTCGATGGCAAGACTGAGCTCGCCGGAACGCATTCGCCTATCCAAATCTTCATAGCTGACGATGGGCGGCTTCTCGACGAAGTAGCGCGAGCCGGTGAGATTGAAGGCATAGTCCTGGCTGATGGCGGTCTGGTCGCGATCGAGCACGGCGAAAGTCAAATCCTCCACATCGAGATTGATCCCGTACCCCATCACCAGCATGAGAATGGCGCTGCCGATCATCGCCAACGTCAGCCGGATCGGGTCGCGGCGCAGCTCGAGCCCTTCGCGTTTCGTATAGCTCAGCAGACGGCGCAGATTGATATGGCCGCTCCAGAACCCGGTCCGTGGCTTTGGTTCGGGCGCGCGCATGGTCTCCGCCAAGGCCTTCTCGGCTTCCGCCTCGGCCTTCTCGTCCGCCGCCTCGCCGGCGACAGCTTCTTCGAGATAGTGGATGAAGGCGTCCTCCAGGGTCTCGACGCCGCACGTCCGGACGAGTTCGTCCGGCGCCTCGGTGATCAACACCTTGCCCGCATGCATCAGGGAGATGCGGTCGCAGCGCGCCGCCTCGTTCATGAAGTGCGTGGAGATGAAGATGGTCACGCCGTCACGGCGCGAGAGATCAACCAGCATCTGCCAGAAGGCATCCCGGGCGATCGGATCGACGCCCGAGGTCGGTTCGTCGAGGATCAACATTTCCGGCTTGTGGATCATGGCCACGGCGAGCGACAGGCGCTGGCGGTGCCCGAGCGGCAGCGCGGCCGGATAGGCATCGATCACGCCGGCGAGTGCAAAACGCTCCACCATCTCCTGGACGCGGGCGGGAATCTCCTCTTCCGGCACCTCGAAAAGCCGTGCGTGCAGCTCCAGGTTTTGCCGAACCGTAAGCTCCGTGTAGAGCGAGAAGGATTGCGACATGTAGCCGACGCGGGCGCGCGTGGCGAGGTCGTGCGGGTCCAAGCTATGGCCGAACAGCCAAGCCTGGCCCTCGCTTGGCGGCAGCAAGCCCGTCAGCATTTTCATGGTCGTGGTTTTGCCGCAGCCGTTCGAGCCGAGAAAACCGAAAATCTCGCTGCGCTGAATCTCGAAGCTCACGTGATCGACGGCGGTGAAGTCGCCAAACCGTTTCGTCAGCCCCTTGGCCTCGATCGCCGTCGCGTGATCGTCGGAAGGGCGCGGCGGGATCGAGACGGGCTTGTGCGCGCGCCGCTTTTCCTCGGGCAGAAGCGCAATGAACGCCGCTTCCAACGAAGTAGTGTCGGTGCGGGCGACGAGCTCCTCCGGCGTGCCCGTGGCGAGCACGGTCCCTGCGTCCATTGCCACCAGCCAATCGAAGCGTGCCGCTTCTTCCATATAGGCGGTGGCGACCACGACGCTCATCCCCGGCCGGTCGCGGCGAATGTCGTCGATCATGCGCCAGAACTGCCGGCGCGACAGCGGATCGACGCCGGTGGTCGGCTCGTCGAGGATCAGAAGGTCTGGGTCGTGCACGAGCGCGCAACACAGGCCGAGCTTCTGCTTCATGCCGCCGGAGAGTTTGCCGGCAGGCCTGTCGACAAAGGGGGCAAGCCCCGTGCTTTCGGTGAGCAGGGCGATGCGCCGCTCCCGTTCGGCGCGATCGTGCCCGAACAGCGCGGCGAAGAAGTCGATATTCTCGGCGACGGACAAGGTCGGGTAGAGGTTCTTGCCGAGTCCTTGCGGCATATAGGCAATGCGCGGGGCAGACGCGCGCCGATGGCCGGCCTTGGCCATGCTGCCGCCGAGCACCTCCACCTTCCCTTCCTGGATCGCACGCGCCCCGGCAATGAGCGACAACAGGCTCGACTTGCCGATGCCATCGGGGCCGAGTAGGCCGATCATGATACCGGCAGGAAGGTCGACGTCGATCCCGGCGAGCGCTTGCGTCTTGCCGTAGCGCAACCGCACGCCCCGCAAGCGGACCACGGGAGCAGCCGCTGTCCCCGGCACATCGGCGTGAGGGGACGGCGCGCTCATTCCGGGAGCCGCACCTTCAGATTGTCGGGCCAGGGGATATCCGGGTCGAGCTGAACATAAGCGATGCCAGGAAGCCCGGTTTTGACGTCGCGGACATGCTTCTCGAGGAGCGCCGGATCGATGCGCGTCTTGATGCGGAACATCAGCTTCAGCCGCTCTTCTTCCGTCTCCACCGTCTTCGGCGTGAACTGCGCCACGTCGGCCACGAAGGACACGTTCGCGGGCACGACATATTGCGGGGCGGCATCGAGGATGACCCGCGCTTCTGCGCCCAGCTTCACCCGGCCCGCGTCGATTGTGGGCAGGAACAGCGTCATGTAGACGTCCCGGAGGTCGATGAGATTGACCACCGTGCCACCCGCCGCCAGCACCTCGCCGGGCTCGGCGACGCGATACTGCACACGGCCGTAGCGTGGCGAGCGCAGTGTGCTGTCGTCGATATCCGCCTCGATGCGTTCGATCGTGGCTTGCGTCGCATCAACGGCCGCATGGGCACTGATGACCTGCGATTGGGCAAGCCCGATCGCCGCCTCCGCCGCAGACACTTGCGCCTTGGCCGCCGCGACTGCTGCCTTGCCCCCTGCGAACGCCGCCCGGCGGTCATCGAGAACCTGGACCGAGGTGGCCCCTTTCGGGACCAGTTCCTCGGCGCGCGCCAGACGCTTGTCCGCCGCATCCAGCTCGGCCTCGCGCTGCGCCACCGAGGCCTCGGCGGCCGCCTTCTCCGCTTCGCGCTGGGACACTTGGCTTTCGGCGGTCTTGACCCCGACCTTTGCGCGCCGGAGTTCAGCGTCCGCCTCGCGGAGCTGCGCGTCCAGCGCCTCCGTATCCATCACCGCGAGAACCTGGCCCGCGTCGACAAAGTCACCTTCGCGGACTTCGATCTTCTCGACCCGGCCGGCGATCTTGGTGGCGACGTCGATTTCCGTCGCCTCGATGCGGCCATTGCCCACGGCGAAGCCTTCGGGCGGGCCGTCCGAGCGCAGGGTTTGCCAGAGAAAGTAAGCGGCGCCAGCGATCAGCGCGGCAATCGCGGCCCTCACGAGCCAAGTCTTCATTGTTTGCGTCATACTTCCGCCAAGTGGCCGCCGGCACCCCAACGAGCCCTTAATGCCCGGTTCGGATTCGCACTTCCAAGGTCCGGAGCTTTAGCACAGCGGACAGCCGCTTTCGATGTCTGCGGCCGCGGCAGCCTGCTGCAGGTCAGAAGCGGACAGGTAACACCGACCGGCCAAGGCCATCACAGGCCAGGTTGGAAATTCTCGGGTGTTGAACCGCTCCGCGACAATGGGCTAAAGCGGGCCCTTACGATGTCGGAACTGATTCCAGCCCGCCGCCCCAGACCTCAGGATGCCCGTTGAGCGCCTGAGAAATCCCTGCCGACTTGCGCGTGGTGCGCTCAGCAAAGGTAGATCCATGAGACATGCCGCCCGCGCAATGTTCAGACCAGTGCTCCTCTGGGTGTTGTTGCTTCTCGGCCCCACTCCGGCCTTCGCCATGGATGCCGGCATGCCCAATCCGCCCGCCTCTCCGACCGTCGTCAAGGTCGGCATTTTCTTGGCGGATATCGTCGACTTGGACGAGATGGACGAAACCTTCCAGGCCGAGCTGATTGTTCTGGCGGAATGGACGGACCCACGTCTCGCCTTCGACGCGAACGAATATGGCAGCGACCGCAAACTGTTTCAGGGTGGCTTCCAGTTCGACGAAGTGTTCGGCGGCTGGTGGCCGTCATTGATTTTTCTCAATGAAATCGGGTCGGGCGATCTCAACGCCATACAGATCGAGGTGTTTTCCGACGGCCGGGTCGTCTCCAAGGAGCAACGCAACGTGACGCTCGAGACGCCCATGAATCTGCACTCGTATCCCTTCGATGTGCAGGTTCTGGAAGCGGACATGATTGCGTTTGGCGATACGAGCCGCGAAGTCGTTCTCGATGTTCACAAGGGCATGCAGGGGGCCAGCGAGGAGTATGCCAAAACCAACAAGAAGGTGAATATCGCGCAGTGGCAATTGGTCGGCGTCGACGTCACGCCGTTCATGTCGAAGCACCGGTACTACGCCGAAGACGCGGAGATTTCCGCGGTCAAGCTCGCCATAACGCTGAAACGCGACCCCATGAACATCATCTGGAAGGTGCTCACGCCCATGGTGATCCTGGTGTCACTCATGTGGGCGGTCTTCTGGATGGATATCCACGACCTGTCCGATCGGTTGAACGTCTCGTTCATCGGCATTCTTACGATCGTCGCGTATCAGTTCCTGATCGACGGAACCATGCCGCGCATATCGTACTTCACGCTCACCGATACGGTTGTGCTGTACTCCTTCGTCATCATGTGCCTGACGATCTTGGAGAGCCTAGTGGTGGTGTCCCTCTCCAGGGCCGATCGGGATTCGATTGCCCGGCGGGTCGACAAGACGGCCCAGTGGCTTTTCCCGGTCGTCTATTTCTCCGGGCTGATCCTTATTTTCGCGACCTATCACTTTCTCTTTGGTAGCTGACTTCTTGCTAGCTGAGATCGGCTTTGCTGCCGATCCGGCCAACAGCCCAACGAAGTCGCCGCCTCATGGATTTCCGTCTAGGCATTGAGGCAAAGACGGGCTAGCACGAGCCATGGCTTCGCCTCCCCTTCTTCTTCTCAAGGACGTCTCGCTCTCTTACGGCAGCAAACCTCTGCTGTCCGGTGCCGTCTTGTCGGTCGGGCAAGGCGAACGGCTTTGCTTGGTGGGCCGCAATGGCTCAGGCAAATCGACGCTCCTGAAGATCGCCGCCGGCATGATCGAGCCCTATGCCGGCAGCCGCTTCGTTCAGCCGGGCGCCACCATCCGCTACCTAGCTCAAGAGCCCGATCTGTCCGCCTATGCGTCCACGGGCGCCTTTGTCGAAGCGGGGCTCGCCCCCGGCGATGATCCGCATCGCGCGCGGCAACTTCTGGAGAGCCTCGGACTGACCGGCGATGAACTGCCGGCAAATTTGTCGGGCGGTGAAACAAGGCGCGCGGCATTGGCGCAAGTCTTGGCCCCGGATCCCGACATCGTGCTGCTGGACGAGCCGACCAATCATCTTGACGTCGCGGCGATCGAGGAACTGGAGGCGGTGCTCAAGGCTCCCCGTTCGGCGTTGGTCTTGATCAGCCATGACCGGCGCTTTCTGGAAAACCTCTCGCAAGCGACAGTCTGGCTCGATCGCGGCATCACCCGGCGGCTCGAACAGGGGTTTGGCGCCTTCGAGGCATGGCGGGACGGCATCCTCGAGGAAGAAGAGACCGCGCGTCACAAGCTCGACCGGAAGATTGTCCGCGAGGAGCATTGGCTGCGCTACGGCGTCAGCGCCCGGCGAAAGCGCAACCAGCGCCGCCTCGAGAACCTGGTCTCGCTGCGTGGCGAGCGCACGGTCGCCAAGCGTAATCGCACGCAGGCCGACGTGAAAATGTCCGCCCATGAGGCCAACGAATCCGGGCGCAAAGTGATCGAAGCGCGGGGTGTCTCGAAACGCTACGGCGACCTGGTTCTCGTGCGTGACTTCAACATCAAAATCGCCCGCGGCGACCGGGTTGGTCTCGTGGGCCCCAACGGCGCCGGCAAGACGACACTCATCAATATCTTCACCGGAGCGCTGGAACCGGACGCAGGTCGCGTCAAATTCGGGACGAATCTCGAAGTGGCCACCCTTGATCAAAAGCGCGAACGGCTCGACCCCGAGAAAAGCGTCTCCGCGACCTTGACCGGCGGGAGCGGCGACACGGTGATCATCAACGGCGAAGAGCGTCACATCATTAGCTACATGAAGGACTTCCTGTTCGAGCCGGAGCAGGCGCGCACGCCCATCAAGGCACTATCGGGCGGTGAGCGCGGCAGGCTGATGCTTGCCTTGGCGCTGGCGCACCCGTCGAACGTTCTGGTTCTCGACGAACCCACCAACGATCTCGATCTCGAGACATTGGACGTGCTGCAGGAATTGCTGGCGGACTATCCGGGAACCGTGCTGCTGGTCAGCCACGACCGTGACTTTCTCGACCGAACCGTCACCTCGATCGTCGCCTCCGAAGGGGACGGACAGTGGATCGAATATGCCGGCGGCTACACGGACATGGTGGCGCAGCGTGGGGCCGGCGTGGGCACGCCGACACAGGAGAAGCCCGCTGCGAAGAGCCGCGAGAAAACATCGCCGCCGCCGAAGGCCCCGCCCGCACCTCGCAAGCGCCTCAGCCCCAAAGAGCAGCATCTGTTGAAGACCGCGCCCAAGCGCATGGACGAGCTGACGGAAGAAATCCGCCGGCTGGAGCAAGTCCTTGCCGACCCGCAGCTCTACACGAAAGACCGCGAGGCCTTTACGGCCGCGACCGAGGCGTTGGGCAAAGCCCAGGTGGAGCTTGCCGCCGTGGAAGAAGAATGGCTGCGGCTCGAACTGCTGCAAGAAGAGATCGCGGCGAAGGTTGGCTGAACTCACGCGCAAGGTGGCGCGGTGACCATTGTGACGGAGAACGCAAAACTCGAGAACCGTTGAGCGCGTGGGCGTTCCGAGGGTTCGCATCCCTCCCTCTCCACCAGCCTCTCGGGACACTGATATCGACCGGTCGCTCGGCTCTTGCAGCTTGCCGCAGCCCATCCGCATTCAAGTCGAAAGCTACCGGCGAGCCTCGAGCCGTTGTGGGGAATGCGGCTGTCATTCAACTATTTCTGGGTGGTAGTGTCGGGTAGATCAGCCAGCCTTGCCACTCGGAGAATATGATCAGTAGCCCACGTTCCGCACCGACCGAGCCTGAGGCAGCCCCTTGGTGGCTCCCTTCCTATGTAGGGATCTTTCTCGGCGTCATCTTTTTCGCCTGATGTTCACGCCATCCTTGGTACCGCGCCCGCCGATCTTTCAAGGGCTCCTCGGCGGTTTGGCCTTTGCCATCGGCTATGCCATCGGGCACGGCAGCGTGGTCCTGTGGCGCTATCTCGAGCTGCCGGAAGTGCCGCGGCCGTGGCGGCGGGCGGCGAATATCGTCATGGCCGTCGCCTGCGCCATCGCTGCCGTCATCTACGTTCCGCAGGCTGCCGCCTGGCAGGACGAGGTCCGGGCCCGGCTGAACATGCCGCCCGTCGAGACAGCCAATCTTTTGCTGGTGTTCACGGTCGCGGCGGTCGCGGCGCTGCTCCTGATCCTCTTGGGGCGTCTGGTGGTCGCAGCGTCCGGGAGGCGTCGGCCGTCGTTTACCGCTGGATGCCGCGGCGGATCGCCGGCTTGCTCGGCGCCGTGATCTTTGTCGTGCTGCTGATCACGATCGTGAACGGGACGCTGGTCAGCGCCACGATCGGCGCGATCGATCGCGCGGCAGCTCTCGTGGACGTGACTGATCCGCCGGGGGCCGCCGTGCCCACGGAAGACACCCGCTCGGGCGGCCCCGGCTCTTCTATCGCCTGGCAGGAACTCGGACGCGCCGGCAAGCGGTTCGTCACGGAAGGACCGAGAAAGACGGACATCGAGGCCTTCACCGGGCGCGAAGCGCTCGAGCCGATCCGCGTCTATGCCGGACTCCGCGCCGCTGATACCCCTGAAGAGCAGGCCGAGGCGGCCCTGGCGGATCTGATTCGTATGGGCGCGTTCTCGAGGTCCATCCTGGTCATCGCGACACCGACTGGGACCGGCTGGGTCGACAACAACGGGATCGCGCCCCTCGAATACATGCATGACGGCGATATCGCGACCGTCGGCGTTCAGTATTCTTATCTGCAAAGCCCGTTCTCGCTGGTGCTCGAACCGGGCCGCTCTCAGGACTCCGCGGCCGCCGTATTCAGGACCATCTACCGCTATTGGAAGACTCTGCCCGAAGACAGCCGGCCGAGACTCTATCTCTTCGGCCTCAGCCTCGGCTCGCACGGATCGGAAGCCTCGCCGCCGGTGCATGCCTGGCTCGGGGATTCGTTCGATGGCGCCGTCTGGTCCGGCCCGCCGTTTCGCAATCGACTCTGGCGCACCATTCAGCGCGACCGGGACGAGGGGTCGCCCTCTTGGCGGCCGGTGTTCGAGGGTGGCGCCAATTTCCGCGTGATCGGCCATGGAGGCGATGCGAGCGAGGCCCCCGCGGATTGGGGAAGGGTGCGCATGGTCTACATGGTGTATCCGAGCGACGCGATCGTGTTCTTTGAAGAGAGCATGTTCTACCGGCAACCAGAATGGTTGACCCCGCCTCGTGGCGAGGACGTCTCTCCGCTACTGCGGTGGTATCCGATCATCACTGCCCTGCAGGTCGGGATCGACATGATGTTGTCGGCGGAAGTGCCGCCGGGACACGGCCACGACTACGCGGTGGGGGATTACATATCGGCTTGGAATGCCGTTACCGCTCCGGAAAACTGGACCGATGAGGACGCGAGGCGACTAGCCACCACGATCGAGACGGAAGCCGCCAAGCACAGCGGATCCTGGTGAGGACACGAGGAGCGACGCAGACCTAAAGATGTCGCGCTCCGCGATCCAGCTGCAACTCACTCCGCATCGGCACGAGAGACCATGCACATGAACGGCTGACGGTCGACGCCCTCGAATAGGATCTCACCGATCACCGTTACGATGCCGTGCTCCTTGTTCTTGAGGGCGGCATTGATCTCATAGTCGATGTGGCCGATTTCGTGCGTGCCCTCCGCGCTGTCCATGAACGCGCGCATGACCTGAAACGGCGCCTGAGCAAGGAGGTCGTCCGGCCCCGAGAATTCGTAACGCCCCTCGCCGCCGTACTTTCCATGGATGAGAATAGCCAGGTACTTCGCCATCTGCTTGCTCCTTGTGGTCCCGGCGACATCATGGGGCACGGCAATGACGGTTCTCTGACAACGAACCGTAAGATGTTGAATTTGACTGGGACTCTGGTCTTCCCGGCACGGAGCGGAGCCTGCGGCTTCCAGTTCGGGTCGGACGCGGACAGTCCCTGCTCACATGGAGGTCACCGGGAAAATAGAGATCAAAGCTTCTTCGCGATACGCGCAATGCCGAGCTCAGCGCGTAGCTGCGTGACGCCGTGATGTCCTCCAGCCTTGTGCGAAGGTCCGCCTCAGACGCGCTGGCTTGCTTCAACTGTTTGCGAAGCCCTTTGAGAGAGTCTTGCTGATGCCGGATCTCAGCTTTCTGATCAGCGACTTCCTGCTCCAACTGAGCGTGCCCCTGCACGATAGCCGTGACGACATGTTTTGGCATAGAGACACGCCGGGTTCCAGGCTCAGCGCAGGCCAGGTCGCGCAGAATGCTTAGGAGCTGATCTCCGCTGCAGACGAACTTGACGTCGCCGTGCTGCTTCGCTGCCACGCCGATCCGAGCCGCGCGATCCGGATCGTCCGCCAGTTCTTCGATGCGGTCCGCCAGTTCCTCGACACTGCCGGGCGTGTAGGAAAGCCCGGTCACACCATCGCGCATCATCTCGGGTATCCCGCCGCTCGCCGTATAGATAACCGGCCGGCCAAGCTTCATGCCATCCACCACCACGCGGCCGAAGGCCTCGTTCCGTGAACAGACGAGCAGCGCATCCGCAGCAAGCATTGCGGGATACGGATCGTGGATGAAATCCACGATCCGCACGTGTTCTCCGAGCCCATTCTGGCTGACGAAGTCTTCGATCTACCAGCAGAGTTTGGCCCCGGACGTGCACACATAGGGTGAGACCACACCCGACCAGCATGTTGTGTAGGAGCTCCTCTTCACGATGTCCGGCTTGTAGATGCCGCACCAGACGTTGAAGCAGAGCATGTTGTTGCTGACGCTGGTGCGCCAATAAGGATTCGGCGACGCGCGCATGGCGCTCACGGTAACGGCGCCAAGCCTCTTCTGCGCCTTGTAGTCCCTAACCTCCTCGGCAAGCGCGGCTTGCGCGCGACCGACCGCCGTCGGCTTGTCGAACCCGTCAGCAGTACCTGACAGGAGAACGCAACCGGCTTGCACCGGAGCGCTCAAAGTCAGACACGAAATCGCAACGGCAAAAACCAGCGCGAAGCGATGCCAATACACCCTCATCGGAACCCATCCTTCTCACTCAGCCCGATTCCCCATCTGGCGCAGACCAACACTCTACCGGCGCCGCCCTGGATCGTTTCACCGCTTTGTGTCTTTCCAGTGCTGCGTCATCTCTTCCAGATATTCGACGATCTTGCGCCTGGTCTCGGGATCGGCGATGCCTTCGAAGTCCATGGTGGTTCCAGGAACAGTCGCTTGTGGATCCGTCAGAAACTTGTCGAGCCGTTCCGGCGTCCATGTCCCCCCGAACTGCGCCATCGCCTTGGAGTAGTCGTAGTTCTTGTGCGTTGCCACCTTGCCGCCGACGACGCCCACGAGGTCCGGGCCAACACCATGGACTTCTTTCCTGACCGCATGGCAACCGATGCAGGCGGAGAAGATTTGATTGCCGGCCTCGACGACTTGGATCGTATTGCGTCCGTTCCAGAGCACGAGCCGCCCGTCCGGGAGTTCCACGAGATCTTCGATCCACTCCCCTAATTCCAATCTTTCGACGACCACCGCCCCGCCTTCTCTCACCCTCACCCGGTAGAGCGACTTCCCGTTCCCGGCGCCCGTCTTGGAGCCGACCATGAGGTCGCCCTCCGGTTTCGTTGGGCAGCCTCGTCTTGAGGCACGGGTCCGTCTCATAGCGCACGGTCCAATCGGCAGAAGACGGGTTCTCAAAGTCGATCTTGGCTTCGGACAGACGCAGCGTGTAGCACTTACGCGCGCGATCCCAATGGGTGGTGTCTGCGTAGAGCAGATCCTCGTCGCCGTCCCCTTTATCCAAAATGATGTCTGTAACTCGGTACCACCTGTTCTTGGCCTTTGGATTGAGCTTGCGGTGGGTCTTGACGTCCAGCGGCGGCTTTATGTCGAGAGGCTTGAGCCGTAGTCCGCCTCGTCAACAAAGAGCAAATAGGAATCGCCGTCTCCAGTCGTTAGGAGCACGCGATTACCATCGGCCAGCGCCAAACCACCGCCGCTTGCTATCTTCGGCCTGAGAATAAGGTAGATTGATACTTTCACATCGTAGTATCTACCGAAGACATACTCGACGGACGCTTCGGAATCCCGCGCCGCGCCCGGTCCCGATCTTGTATTACTCTTGTAGTTACCTTTCAGATAAACTACGCCCACGATGCCGGCCAAACACAAGAGCCCAATCAGAGCACCTTAGATCGCTCGCCTTCTCAAAATCGGCCTCCGTTTATAGGTCCATGTGGGATGAAAAAAGGGACTTCTAGATAGCGGCTGATGTCTGGCGGGAAGAGATAGCAAAACGGGGGCGACCGCTTTCGAACAAGATGTTGTTTCGGATCGAGCCCCGTCCCGCTCGGAAACGGCAGAAAGGCAGCCGCTGGGGACACGGACGATCCCGGCTGGACGGGCTGTTTCGAACCTTGGAACAACCTGGCAAACCAGCTGTTCGGTCTTGGGGCGGCTGCTGGCATCAACGTGGGGAGTTGTCCGAGTGCGCTGGAGGTACGCCTGAATGCCGATCGAACGTCCCGGTGCATGCCTGCTGGCTCGCGAGGAGATCCTCTCCCGGCTGGATGTGGCAGCTGCGGTGGAAGAGGTGCGGCGCTCATCCGTCGCGCTTGATATCCGCACGCCGCCGAGCCCCGACGCGCTTAAGGAGTCAATCCCCCGCGCGATCGAAGAGGGCGCCAGCCGGATCGTTGTGGCCGGCGGCGACGGCACCCTCAACGCTGCGGTCGATGCGCTAATGGGAGCAGGCTTGGGCGGACAGGCATCGCTCGGGCTCTTGCCGCTCGGTACAGCGAACGACTTCGCGAAGAGTGCCCGCATCCCCGCGGGCGACCTGGCCGAAGCACTTGCTCTCGCCTGTGTCGGCCAAGCGACTGCGATCGACGTCGGACACGTGAACGGACGCTATTTCGTGAATACGGCCAGCCTCGGCTTCGGGGCGCAGGTCACGGCGACCACGCCGCAGGACATGAAAAAGCTCTTGGGCGGCACGGCCTATTCCATCATGGGACTCGTACGCGCGTTCCAAGCGGAGCCCCACGAGGGACGACTTACGCTGCCGGGCGGCGAGACGATCGAGACGCGATTCTTGATCATGGTGGTCGGCAACGGCCGTTTCGCAGGCGGCGGGTTTGACGTGGCCCCACGGGCCAGTCTGACCGATGGCCTACTCGATATTGCGTTGATCACCGATACGGCTACCGAGTCGATCGGCACTCTGCTGGATGAGCTAAGTGATCCGGCCCACCCCGAGAACGAGCACGTCTACTATCGGCAAGTCCCCGGCTTCACGCTCGAAACAACGAACCCGCTCCACGTCACGCTGGATGGGGAGCCCACCACCGGATCCCGGTTCGAATTTCGATGCAGCCCTCAGGCCCTGTCCATGGTCTTGGGCGCAGACTCTCTGACCGCCAAGGAGACGCCAGCTTGAGGAAAGTGGACGTCGCCCCCATCCCGACGCTGGCCGACAAGGGCCGACACCGAGACCTGGAACATCACCATGCACCGCACGTTGACGACGGCATGCAATGTTTTGATGATAGCGGTCAGTTAGAGTGGTTCGAGTCGGCGTAGGCTCTCTGTGCGCAATAGCTCTATTGTCGCGATGGCGGCGGTATCGCCAGTGGACGCCTGCCAATAGAATGCAAGAGTGTTAGGAGCACTGACTACCGATGGCTCATGTCTGCCCAAGCTGCAATGCGCCCCTCGCCGATGACGACAAATTCTGCAGCGAGTGCGGCAGAGAGCTCGACGCCTTTCTGGAGCTCCCTGACGGTTCGCGCCCGGTGGCGCGCCGGCCGAACCTGTACCGGGACGCCATCGTCTTTTTCGTTCTAGCGGCCATCAGCACGCTCGTAGCGGACTTCATCGAAGTTAATCTGGCGCTGAGAGCGACCTGGGACATCACGTCGACGCCGTCGCTCTACCTCGTCTATTCGTTGCTTGCGATGGGCGTTTTCGTCATCCTCTATATCCTCTGGGGGCGCATTTTCCGGGGTGCGGGAGCGGGCTATTCCGGCCGCCGGCTGCTCGTGCAATTGATCTGCCTTGGGCTGGGCATGGCGGTCTTGTTCTACGGCCCGATCACCGATGCGATCTACGAATTGACCGACCCGGAGGGACCAATCTGGGTCCAGTTCGATCTTCTGAATGCCTTGCTGGCCACACTGCTGTATGCGGCCTATCTCGCGTTCACCTTGAGGCGCGCCGACTGACGGCGACACGAAGCCGGCCCCAGCCGGTGACGAGACGTTCGAGCTTTGTCCGGGCCTCGCCGGACTTGGCGGTTTCCGCTGGATTTGGCTGAAAAGCACCCGCGGGCGCGGATTCAGCCCCGCAGATGGACTCGCCTGCCGTCAATCTTCCTCATTGTCGTGGCTGAACGTCAGCCGATAAAACCTGTTCTGGAACTCCCAGGGAGCTTCCAGCCGCTTTTCGCCGAGGAGACCCGTCGACCGTGCCAAGCTTGGGGCCACTGCCAAAAATCTTACGAATGCTGACGGTTTCCGGTCTTCTCCTGGCGCCGCTGGGCTTGGCGTGCGCTCACGCCCAGGATGCACAAGTCGCGCCCGCTGCCGAAACACCCGCTACCGAAGCACCCGCTACCGAAGCACCCGCTACCGAAGCACCCGCTACCGAAGCACCCGCTACCGAAGCGGGTACCACCGAGCCGGGGCCGCAGAAGCCGGAGCCGCAGAAACGGTGCCAGCCGAAGCTGCCGCTACCGATCCGGATGTTCTGGCCTTCAGCGAAAAGCTCGACAGATGGCGCGCCAAGATCCAGGCCGCGGAACGAGAAATTGCCGATTCTGCAACGACCGACGAGGACCTCCGGAACATCCCGGACGAACTCGAGGAACTGCGCCAAACGATCATCGACCGTCGCGCGAAACTCCGGCCGAGTTTGGAAGACCGGCGGGAGCGGCTGGCAAAGCTCGGCCCCGCGCCTAAAGACGACGCTCCAAGGGAAAGCGACGAGATCGCTGAGCAAAGAAAGCAACTCGAGGAAGAGGTTGCGGACATTGACGGCAAGCTGAAACAAGCGGACGTGCTGTTCGTGCGCGCGGGCCAGGTGATCGATCAGGCCAACGAGGCGCGCCGCGATCGCTTCACGGACTCGCTCTTTCGGCCGGTCCCCAACCTATACTCCTCCATCCTCCCGACGGCTCTTGAAACGCTGCCTCAGCAGTTCGTCCGCATCTTCGCGGAGGCCGAGGAGCGGATCGCGGAAGCTTGGAGCAAGGGAGTCCTGGTTTTCGGACTTCTATTGATCGCGCCCTTCGGTGCCGCCTTCGCGGCCAGCCGCTTCGCTCCTCGCTTGGCGCCGAGTGCGTCGAGGCCGGTCAAACCGCCAGTCTTCAGGACCGGGGCGTCGCGGTAATCAAGGCTTTGCTGCGAACCTGCTTGCCCGTTTGGGCGGGGCTCGCCGCTTTCGGTCTCATCGCCGTGTCGGCAGGACTGGCCGGTCCCACGCTCGACGCCTTCCTGCCGCAAGCGCTGATGGCAATTGCCTGGGCCACACTCCTCGCATCCCTCGTTCGCGAGACGCTCGTTCCGGACGGCGGCGTTCAAAGGATAGTTCCCGCAACCGATGCAGTCGCCTGGAAGGTGGCGGTCTTGCTATGGGCGCTGATTGCCGTCTGGCTGCTCGACAAGTTGTTCGTGTTGAAAGACTTCATCGTTTTCACGCCCTATCAGGTCTCGGTCTTTCGCTCGACCCTGTTCGCCGCGCTGTGCGGGCTCCTTCTCCTCTCGGTTCTCTGGACAATCCACAAAGGACCGCAGATACGCCAAGCTGCTCTCAGCGGTTGGCGGGGCTGGCTGTTTTCACTCGCTGCCGTTCTCACCGGCGCCATCCTGCTGGCCATGCTGCTCGGCTACGAGTCGCTCGCACACTTCATCGGGACTCATGCCGTGTCGACGGCCGGCGTGCTGTGGATCATGTATCTGCTGCATCTGGCCGCCGAGTCCATCTCGAGCGTCAGCATGATCTCGGGCCAGGCCATCGACGACGATATCGAAGAAGACGAGAACATGGGGGCGCCCTCGCTTCTGACGATGCGGATCATCGCCAGCCTGTTCCTGGACATTGCCATCCTGGCGGTCGGCATCACGATTCTGCTACTGCTGTGGCGGTTCGACTGGGTCGAGGTTCACAGCTGGATCAAGGCGGCCTTTTTTGGGTTCCAGTTTGGCCCAATACGGATCTCGCTTCAGTCCGTGCTGATCGCGCTTGGCGTCTTTGCCTTGGGCTTGGCGCTCACGCGCTTCGTGCAGCGCTGGGTCACGGGCCGTGTTTTCGCCGGACGGAAAAGCGAATCCGGCTTGCACGAATCCGTCCGGATCGGCATCGGCTATCTCGGGTTCGTCTTAGCCGCGCTGGCGGGCATATCCTATCTCGGTGTCGACTTCTCGAACCTCGCTATCATCGCCGGCGCGTTGTCGGTCGGCATCGGCTTCGGCCTGCAGAGTATTTTCAACAACTTCGTGTCTGGTCTCATTCTGCTTGCCGAACGGCCGATCAAGATCGGCGACTACATCCGGGTCGGCGACCAGGAAGGAACCGTCAAGAAGATCAGTGTTCGGTCGACCGAAATCGAGACGATCCATCGGCAATCGGTCATCGTTCCGAACGCGACGCTCATCACCGATCCGGTGGTGAATTGGATGCATCTCGACAAGAGCTGCCGCCTCGATCTGCCCGTGGGCGTCGACTACGGCACGGACATGGAACTGCTCAGTTCCACGCTGCTAGACGTTGCGCGGTCGCATCGCGGCGTCCTCAAGCATCCGCCGCCCGTGGTGCACTTTTCCGGCTTTGGCGACAGCTCGCTCGATTTCGAGCTCCGCGTGTTCTTGCGTGACGTGCGCGAGCGGATCACAACGAGCAGCGCCCTGCGCTTTGCGATCCTGGCTGCGTTGCGCGACGCGAACATCAGCATTCCGTTCCCGCAGCGCGACGTGCACATGCGGGGGGCGCGCCGGAGGATGGGGTGGAAGAGGCAGATCTCCCGCCAGCGAAGTAGTCGTCAGGCGTTGGATTTGCCAGCCTCACGCCGGTGCTACGAAAGCTGGATGGCCCCGCTATTCGAAAGTGACGATGCGCCCGCCGACACTCCATTCGAGGCCAAGCGGATCGACGGTCACGTCGTCCTGCAAGGCGGCCGGCAGGCAGCCGCCCCAGGCTTCTCCCGGTTTGAGAATCTTGTCGCTGCTGTAGGCCCGGCGGCTCGCCAAGTTCGTGGTGTCGCCCTTACGCTGGGCCCTCAGCCGGAAGCTTATCTCCTCGAGAGTCTTCGACGAGTTGTTGACGATGTCGACATAAAGCGGACGGTCTTGGGCGTCCGAGCAGATCGCGCCAGCGCCTTGCGGATGGACGGTCACGCTGACGGCGACCTTCTTGACGTGGCGTTCATAGGTCCAATGCTCATAGGCGGTGACGCCCACCCAAAGCAGCAGGCCGAATACGGCGATCGCGAGCAGCGCCTTGAGCAACCACGTTAGCAACGCACGACTGAACACTTTGACCGAGTCGGCCATCGACCCTACCCTTTGGCTCTAGTGCCCACAGTCTACCTGGGCAGGCATGGATCACCAATGGCCATAGCTGTTTTCACATGGGTGTTGTCATAATGGGAACACTGCGATGCCAGACGCGGCGTAGCCCGGCACGCTCACGAGAGGATGCGCGCCATGAGCGCATCTGAGGCGCTTTATCAGCGCGCGGGCATACTCCTGTCCGAGGTTCCAAACTTCAATCGGCAGGGCGCGCTCAGCGAGCAAGAAGACCAATGGCTGGCCGCGGCACTGGCCGTGATCGAGAGCGCATCCGAGATCGTCCCCGTACCGGACGTCTGGAGATTTTCGACGCGAAGTACGCGGCAAAGATGGTCGTATCGCAGATCGCCAACGCTCATCTGCGGGCGACGAATGCGCGTATCGTCATATCCCTGCTTCGCCGCGTACTGGGACGTCTGGAGCTTCAGGTCCAAACGGCAATCGTTGGCGCATATGTCCCCGCGGGCGATGTCGACGAAGCCCACAAGGCCGTCGGCGCCGTGCTGAGGACTGCGGTCAAGGATGTCCTCCTGGTTGATCCGTTTGCCGATGAAACTATCCTCAAGGCATATGCGGAACAGGCTCCTGACAACATCGTCGTCCGGGTTTTGACCGATCCCGACAAACACGAGCCGACACTCAAGGCGGCGCGTGAAATCTGGAAGGCGCAATACGGCGACAAGCGGCCGCTCCAGGTGCGCCTCGCCAAGGCCCCGTTGCACGACAGGTTAATCATCGTGGACGGAGAGCGGGCCTGGACGGTGACACAGTCCTTCAAGGACCTGGCCGCAACGCGCCCAACGACTATTGTCAGTACACCAAGCGAAATTGCCGAGCTGAAGATCAAGGCCTACCAGGAGATTTGGAGCGGCGCGTCTCGGATTGTGCCGGCATCCGAGCCTTCACCGTGACTTTGGTCTGAATGCCGGCGGCGCGCTTCAGATTCCCATACGCCGAGAGGTGCGGACCCGATGAATACAGAGACCTACCTAGAAGAGGCTCGCGTGGCCCACAGGAAGATTGTGGAGGCGGCGGCGTATCTTCGCGAGGCGGCGGGGCCCTTCGCCGACACGCCGCGCAGAAGGGCCATCGAGGCGGTCGCAGCCGACGCCGAAAAGCTGGCTCTCGACCTGGAAGGCCATATGCAGGAAGTCTTGCGCGGGCTCTGGCAGGGCGAATAGGTCAGATGCTGCACGCAGCGATTCGGGGCTCTGAAACACGCATGCCTGTTCTTGATAACCGGGCCACTTCAGCCCTTCGCTGCTTCACGTTCAGCGGAAAGACAGTATGGTGCACTGACTTCGTCGGGCCCCATGGCGGCAAGGACCTCGTGTCATGAAGAAACGCGTCCCTCGTTCGAAACGTCTCGACGGCCGTGAGATCGGCTGGCGTGAGCACGTTGCCCTTCCCGAACTGAGGATCGCGTCAATGCGGGCAAAGATCGATACAGGTGCACGGACGTCGGCCTTGAATACCGACCATATGGAACGGTTCGAACGCGATGGACAAACTTGGATAAGCTTTACGCTTCCCGCGGCTGGACGAAGGTCGAAGGAGCGCTACGAAGCACAACTTGCCGATGTCCGTGCGATCAAGAACACGGGGGGCGTGGCGGAGACTCGCCCCATAATCAAGACGACAATGGTCCTCGGGAAACGTGCTTGGGTCATTGAGATTTCGCTCGCCGATCGTGAGAATATGAAGTTCGACATGATCGTTGGCAGAACCGCGCTGCGCACGCAGCGATTGATCGTCAACCCGGGCCGGTCGTATCTCGCAGGCGACCCCATCGGGCCCACGCCACTTGAGTCGCACGAAACGTAGTCGTGAAACGTCCTAAGGACGCATTGGCGTCTTGTTTTGTCTAATTCGTTGATACCGGGGTTTTGATATGAAGATCGCAATGTTGGCCCGCAACGCGGAACTTTATTCGCATCGGCGCTTGAAGGAAGCAGCAGAGCAACGCGGCCACGAGCTGGATATCATCAACACGTTGCGTTGCTACATGAACATCGCCTCGCGTCGGCCGGAGATCTACTACAACGGCGAGAAGTTGCCCCACTACGATGCTGTCATCCCACGCATTGGTGCATCGGTGACCTTCTACGGCTTGGCCGTACTGCGTCAGTTCGAGATGATGGGTGTCTATCCCCTCAACGAGTCGGTCGCCATCGGCCGCTCGCGCGACAAGCTCCGTTCGATGCAGATTTTGGCGCGCGATGGAATCGGCTTGCCGGTGACGACGTTCGCTCACGATCCAAAGCAGACCGAGGAAGTCGTCAGGCTGGCCGGCGGGGCGCCGCTGGTCGTCAAGCTTCTCGAAGGCACGCAGGGCATCGGCGTGGTCCTCGCGGACACGGATCGGTCCGCCAAGTCCGTCATCGAGGCCTTTCGCGGCGCCAATGTGAACATTCTGGTGCAGGAGTTCATCAAGGAGGCTGGTGGCAGCGACATCCGCGTTCTTGTTATTGGCGGAAAGGTCGTCGCCGCCATGAAGCGCACCGGCGCAGAGGGTGAGTTCCGGTCCAACCTCCACCGGGGCGGCTCCGCTCAGACGGTCAAGATTTCACCTGAGGAGCGGTCGACGGCGGTCCGCGCGGCAAAAGCGCTCGGGTTGAATGTCTGCGGTGTCGACATGCTGCGCGCCAACCACGGCGCCGTTATTATGGAGGTGAATTCCTCCCCGGGGCTTGAGGGCGTCGAGAAGGCCACAGGCATCGATATCGCCGGGAGGATGATCGAGTTCCTCGAGAAAGAAGCGAAACCAGGCAAGACACGGACGCGCGGCAAAGGTTGAAGTTGAGGCGAAAACCATTCGAGATCGGCGGCCGTCAAATCCCGCCAGGCTCACGCCAGACCGTTGATCTTCCCGTCAGCGTTCTGTCCGATCACACACCTGTCACCATGTCGGTCCACGTGGTGCACGGACGAGAACCGGGACCGACCCTGTTTGTGAGCGCCGCGATCCACGGCGACGAAGTCATGGGCGTGGAGATCGTACGCCGGCTCTTGCGTATGCCGAGCCTCGACACGCTGAAGGGCACGCTGCTGGCGATCCCCATCGTCAACAGCTACGGCTTCCTCAATCATTCACGCTACCTGCCGGACCGGCGGGACCTCAACCGCTCCTTCCCCGGCGACGCGGTCGGGTCCCTGGCCGCGCGTCTCGCCAACATGTTCATGACCGAGATCGTCAAACGGTCCGATGTGGGCATCGACTTGCACTCGGCGGCGATCCACCGCACCAACCTGCCGCAGGTCCGCGTCTCTCCGCGCAAACCGGAGACGATGACGCTTGCCGAGGTCTTCGGTGCGCCGATCGTGATGACATCCAAGATTCGCGATGGATCCCTGCGCCAAGCCGCCCGTGAGCATGACGTCGACATTTTGCTCTACGAAGCCGGCGAAGGCTTGCGCTTCGATGAGGTCTCCGCGCGAACGGGCGTGATGGGCATCCTGCGGGTGATGCGTCATCTCGGGATGGTCAAGGCCAAGGGGATTGCCAAGCCGCAGGTCGCGCCGATGCGGTCCTCGTCCAGTTTTTGGCTCCGCGCTCCGGCCGGAGGGCTGTTGCGTACCGTCAAGACGATCGGCGCTCACGTAGAGTGCGGCGACATCCTCGGACTGATTTCCAATCCGTTCGGCGAGGTCGAGACCGAGATCGTTGCCGGCGAGCCGGGCCTGTTGGTCGGCCGCACCAATCTGCCCGTGGTCAACGAAGGCGACGGGCTCTTTCACGTCGCCAGAATCCGCGCCGACGACGATCCAGCAGCAACGATCGACCTGCTGGCGGGCCAGCTCGAAGAAGACCCGCTGTTCGACGAAGACGAGATCATCTGATCGCGGCCTCCGACGCCCGTCGCCGGTTGCCGTCGCCAAAGACCGCAACAGGGCTGGATGCGGCATGACGCGAGAACACCCGTGTCAGCCCGCCCTTCCGGGCCTCCCCGAGCTGGACCCGGCGTTTCCGGCTCGCCCTCGCCATCCGCAACTCGGTTCGACACGGTCTGGAAGTCAATCGCAACTCGGTTCGACACGGTCTGGAAGTCAATGAGCCTTTGGTCTAATTCTGAAAGGCTGAAGCTCAGCGATCGGGCTTCCAATAAAGCTGTGCCCATTTCGCAAGTGCGAAAAGAGAAGACCCCAGAGGAAACGGATTGAGATTGAGAATGACAGACAAGACCATAAAGGCTGACGAAGCCATCGCGCTGATCCGTGACAACGATGTCGTCACAACGACCGGTTTTGTTCAAAGCTGCATTCCGGAGGCGCTTCATGCAGCCCTCGAGGCCCGCTTTGTCGAAACCGGCGGCCCCCGTGATCTCACGCTGATCATGTGCGCCGGCGCCGGCGACAGTAAGGGTCTTGGAACCGGCCGCCTGCACCATGAGGGTCTTCTGAAACGCGTGATCGCCGCCAATTTCGGCCGGATGCCCAAAGTCGCCGAGGCCGCCCAGCAGAACAAGATCTGCGGCTACAACCTGCCCCAAGGCGTGATCTCTCAGCTCTACCGGGCCTGCGCCGCGGGCCAGCCAGGCCTCTTCTCCAAGGTCGGCCTCCACACCTATGTCGATCCGAGGATCGACGGCGGCAAGGTCAACGACGTGACGGAGGAAGACATCGTCAAGCTCGTCGAGGTCGAAGGTGAGGAGTGGCTCTTCTACAAGGCGACGAAGATCGACGTGGCCTTCATCCGCGCCACCAGCGCCGATCCGTCGGGCAACCTTAGCATGGAGAAGGAAGCCCTGACGCTCGACAGCCTGGCCCAGGCCATGGCCGCCTACAACAATAGCGGCCTCGTCATCGCCCAGGTCGAGCGCATCGTCGAGCAGGGCTCTCTCAAGCCGAAGGACGTGAAGGTTCCCGGCATTCTGGTGGACTGCGTCGTGGTGGCCGACCCGCCCGAAATGCACCGCATGAATTATGGCGTGATCTACGATCCGGCGCTGTCCGGCGAAATCCGCGTGCCCGTGGAAGGCATGCCCAAGATGCCGCTCGATGCCCGCAAGGTCATCGCGCGCCGCGCCGCGTTCGAGCTGCCGCCAAATGGCGTCGTGAACCTCGGCGTCGGTGCGCCTGACGGCGTAGCTCGATCGCCAACGAAGAGAAGGTGACGCCCTATATCACCCTTACCACCGAAGCCGGCGCCGTCGGCGGCGTGCTGGCGGGTGGATCGAGTTTCGGATCCTCGGCCAACGCCCACTCGATCATCGACCAGAACACCATGTTCGATTTCTACGATGGCGGCGGCCTCGATCTCACCTGCCTCGGCATGGCCGAATGCGATGCGCAAGGCAACGTCAACACCAGCCGTTTCGGCGGACGCCTCAACGGGTGTGGCGGCTTCATCAATATCTCGCAGAACTCCCGCGCCGTCGTGTTCGCCGGGACATTCACCGCGGGCGGCCTGCAGGTCGAGATTGCCAACGGCACGCTCAAGATCATTCAGGAGGGCCGGGCCAAGAAGTTCGTCAAACAGGTCGAGCAAATTACGTTCAGCGGGCACTTCGCGCAGCAGCGCTCCCAGCCGGTGATCTACGTCACCGAGCGCTGCGTGTTCCAGCTCACCCCGGACGGCCTCGAGCTGATCGAAGTCGCGCCGGGCATCGATATCGATCAGGACATTCTCCCGCACATGGAGTTCGAGCCGATCTTCGTCAATCCGATCTGCATGGAACGGCGCATCTTCTTCGAAGAGCCGATGGAACTCTTGTCCGACCTGATGAACCTGAAACTCTGGGAACGCGTCAGCTACGACGAGGACCGGAACATCCTGTTCCTGAACCTCGAAGGCTGGAGCGTCCGCAAGAAGAGCGACATCGACGACCTTCAGAAGGTCCTATGCGATGCCTGCGAGAAGGCCGGCAAGCGGGTCAACGCTGTCGTCAATCACGACGGCAGCCGGATCGCGGAGGATCTCTACGACGACTATGCCGCGATGATCGCACACATGATGGAGCATCACTACGCTTCGACAACCCGGTACACGACCAGCGCCTTCATGCGCCTCAAGATGCAGGAAGCGCTGAGCAAGCGCGGGCTTGCACCGCATGTCTTCGAGAAGGCGTCGGAAGCCCACGAGGCTCTCGGGCTCGAGGACAGCGCCAATTCCGGCAAGAAGCCGACAGTGAACCACCTGGCCGAAGCCCCGATGGGCAAGTAGGACCGACGCCAACACGGGCTGCGCGTGCACGACCTGCGACCACCGCGCCGTTGGAACTGTCATCGCGCCGCATTATAGAATGCGCAACGACAGTCGAATGGAACGCGGCGGCGCCGATATCATGTTGCAAAAGTGGGGGCGGCTTTTCGGACTTGCCTGCATCGTCGTGACGGTGGTTGCGGCGATAGCTTTGACAGGGCTGCACCGGACCGCACAGTCGAGCGCAATGAACAAAGGGATCCAACCACCGGACGTAAGCGCGAAATCGGTATTCGTGCTGAATGCGGATACGGGCGAGGTCCTGTACGAGAAGAACCCCGACGAAGTCTTCCGTATCCTCAGCCTCACCAAGCTGGTGACGGCCTACATCCTCGTGGACCGGATGGGCGACCGGCTCTCCGAGACGATCAAGATCAATTGGCCGCATCTGACGGGCGGCTCGTCCGCGAAGCTCAAGCGGCTCGATGTCTGGACGCTCCAGGACCTGCTCTACGGCATGGTCTTGGTCTCCGGCAACGATGCCTCGCTCGCCATCGCCGACGCGATCGGGCACGACCTGTTGGCCTCCGAGGGCAAGCGTGGCGACACCGCCAAGGCGACGGCGCGTTTCGTCGAAGAGATGGAAGCCGCCGCCAACGAACTCGGCGCGCACAACGCGAGCTTCGCCGATCCTTATGGACTGTCACCCAAGAACGCAGCGACGGCGCGCGACATGGGGCTGATCGCGGCGAAGATCTTCGTCGACCCGCGCCTCCTGCCCGCATGGGCATGTACCGAGCGCACGCTGCATATCGATGGAAGGCAGCCCCGCACGGTCGAACTCAAGACGAGCCTCGAGATCCTCGGCGAAGGAACGGTGATCGGCGCCAAGACCGGATCGCACGTGTCCAAGAATATCTACAACCTGGTTACGGCGTGGCGGGCCCCCAATGGCCAAACCATCGTGGGCGTGGTGTTGGGCAGCAAGAGCCACCCCGCGCGCTATGACGAGATGCGCGCCATCGTCGATTCGGCGCCCCGCGACTTTCCGGGACTGGGGGCGGCCGAGATCGCTACAAAGCGCGCGCCCACCGATACGTGCCATTAACGGAAACGGCCTAGACCGCCTTCCGGCACAAACGGGCGAGCGCGGATGGGCAAGCGCATCCCTGGTCGTCTCAAAGCCGGATGATCGCAACGGTGGCGCGCTGGATCGGGCGTCGGGCCTGTGGCATAGTGCGCGTCTGCGTAGGGAGTAACGTTCATGGCCGAGCATAAGCTACTCGGGATTCTTCTGGCGATCGGCCTTTGCCTTGTCGCGGGTGTCTTCTTCTTGATCGATACCGAGGACACGACCACCAAAGACACGTTGGGCATGACGGTCGATGTTACGCCGCCAGCCGAGGAGGCAGGCTCGCGTCCGGAAGCAACCAGCCGACCATGGGCACACCATTGCCGCCTGGCTCTCCCCTGGCCGGCAAGGTTCTCGTGTCCAAGCAACCCGTGCAGGTGCTGTCCTCACCCAGCCCGTCCGCATCGCCGCTCTACAGCCTTCCCATGGGACGGCCGTTCCGCGCCGTGGCCAAACAGGGCAAGTATCTCCGCATTCAGGACGTGAACAGCGGCGCCGGCGGCTGGATCGAGCAGGCCGCTCTCGCACCCGCGCCCGCCCAGAAGCGAGCCGCGGAGCCAAGCCGGGCCGCCCCGTCCGATTCGGGGGCCAGCCCATCGCGGCGGACCACGACGTCCAGTCCGCCGAGGCAGACAACCACGAGCTCGGCTGCAGCGCCCAAGAAGGAGCAGCCCCAGCGCCGTTCCGGAGGCGGCCTGTTCGGGGGCAACGGACCCCTCAAAGGCCTGTTCGGCAACTAGCGCATTCTTATCCTGGAACGGCCTCGCCCTTAGGCATGGGGGCACCCTTGCGCTCTCGCCGCTCGCTGGCGACCCGAAACAGGCCTGCCCGTAAGGCCGCCATGCCCACACCCCGCCGCGCTGTGACATAGCCAGCGGAATGGCGGCGCTCAGTCCCAGCCAAACGGGCAGCAGCCACAGCCACACGGACATGGACACGCTGAACGCCGCGTAGGATGAGACGAGCCCCATGGCCGTCAGCCCCAGATTCCGCCGGGCGACGACAATGAAGGACGCGTCCGCGGCGAACCGCTGCTGGGCGCCCCAACCCGAGTCGCGCCCCAGCAGCACATCGAGCACGGCGCGGCTCTGCAGCAGCATCATCACCGGCGCCAGCAGGGACGACAGCAGCACTTCGAGAACGACGCTGCCTGTCAACGCAAGGCCTCCGCCTGCGGCCGTGCGCCTGTCGCTGTCCATCATGGCCGCGGCCCAGGCCAGCAGCTTCGGCATGAGGAGCACCGCTAGGGACACGCCCAGCAACGACAGCGCCTGCCGCGCATCGAACTGCGGCCAAGTCGGATACAACGCGAAATCGCGAGGGAAGTAATCGGTCGGAACGGCCTCCGCGATCCAGCTCAAGGCGAACCCGGTGGCGAGGAACAGGAGCCAGATGGGAGAAGCCAGATAGCTCATGATGCCGTTGACGAGATGAAACCGGCTCATCCAATGCAGCCCCGCCCCGCTGACGAGGCGCGCGTGCTGCAGATTGCCTTGGGCCCAGCGGCGGTCGCGCGCCGCGTGCTCGGCCAGGGTCGGGGGCGTCCCCTCGAAACTCCCCGCGATATCGGGCCGCATGGAGACGCCGTATCCGGCCCGGCGCATCAAGGCCGCCTCGACGAAATCATGACTGAGAATCGGCCCGCCGAACGGCGGCACGCCGCCCAAGGCAGGCAGACCGCACGCATCGGCAAACGCCCTCACCCGGATGATCGCGTTGTGGCCCCAGTAGTTGCTGTCGTTCCCGAACCACAGCGCAAGGCCCGATGCGTGGAGCGGCCCGTAGACGGCCGCGGCGAATTGCTGGAGCCGCGCGAACAGCGTTTGGCCGCCCGTGAGATGAGGCAAGGTTTGAATGAGGCCCGTCCGGGGCTCCGCCTCCATGGCCTGCGCGAGCGTGACCACCGCGTCGGGGGTCATCGTGCTGTCCGCGTCGAGCACGATCATGAAATCGTAGCGTCCGCCCCAGCGCCGTACGAACTCACCGACGTTACCCGCCTTCTTGCCTTCGTTGTCCGGCCGCTTCCGGTAATACGCACCGATGCCATGACGGCCGAGCGCGCGAAGCCGTTGCGCGGCTGTCTCTTCCCGGCGCAGGGTCTCGGGGTCGTTCGTGTCGCTGAGGACGAAGACCTCGAAGTGCTTCGCGCATCCCTTTGCCGTGAGCCCCCGCGCCAGATCGCCCAGCGTTCCGAACACCATCTCCGGGTCTTCGTTGTAGACGGGCATCACGATCGCCGTGCGCGTCGTGAGGGGCGCCGGCCGGCCAGTGCGTTTCGCTCGAAGGCGGCGGCTGACCAGAACACAGAAGCCGAGGAGCGCGGTTGCCGCCGACAACGTGATCCACGAGAACGCCAAGGCGAACAGGATGACGAGAAGCACCTGCAGACTGGTGGCGTTGCTCTGTCCCACGATGGCGTACATCTGCGTCGCCCCATAGACGGTGACAGCTCCCGCGGTCACGAACACGAAGAGGCGGGCGAACAAAACCTTCCAGGAGAACCACCTCCGATGGCGCGGCCCCGGCCAGTGTTTGACGCATTGCCGCGGCATGGAGAGCCCGTGTTCCGGCGGTACGAGGGACGGCGCGCCGGTCGGCTCGGATATGGTGACTGTCTCTCCCATGGCTCAGCCCGTCCACCGGTAAAGCCAGGTCTCGCTGACAACCGCCTCGTCATGCTTCAGCGCGAGCCGAAGCTCGCTCAGGTCGACCCCGCTCGTGTCCAGCTCGAAGCTCGCCCGGTACCCGCCCGTGGCGCGGTTCGGGTAGCCGACGACGTTGGCCACCCCGCCGGCGCTGGCCCAGACGCTTGGCTCGATCTCGTCGGGAAAAAAGTCCGCGCCCTTGCGGCCTCCCGGCGTCTCCACATCCAACGGCGCTACGAAGTCCACGACAAAAAGCTGCCGGCTGCGATCGAGCGTCAGCCCACCGTTGGTTTCCTTCACGCGTGCCAGGCCGCTCTCGGTCATAGGCCGGCCCCAGCGCAAGGCATAGGCGTAGTGCAACGGCGCGCCAGGCTTGAGCACACGGGAGGGACGCCAGAAGGCGACGATGTTGTCGTTGAACTCCCTGTCGGATGGGATTTCGACGAGCTCCACCACGCCCTCGCCCCAGCCCTTGCGCGGCGCGACCCAGATGCTTGGCCGCAGCTCGTACTTCGCTTCGAGATCCTTGAAATCGGTGTAACGCACCGACCGCTGTTGCAGGCCGAAGCCCTTTACATCGTTGGCCGCGAACGCGCTCATCTGGAGCGTCTTGGGATTTGCGAGCGGCCGCACCACCCAATTGCCGCCCGCCTCGGCGACGGTCAGCGTGTCGGAATCGTGGACGGCATCGCGATAGTCCGGAAAGCGCGGCCTCTCCATGGACCCGAACAGATACATGCTGGTGAGCGGCGCAAGACCCAGATGGCCGATCTCCGCGCGGGCGAACAGCGTTGCGTCCACATCCATCAAGGTGGAGTGACCCGGCATGATATGGAAGGTGTAGGCACCGGCGACGCGTGGGCTATCGAGCAAGGCATGCACCGTTGCTGTTCGCGCGCCAATAATTGGACGTTCGATCCAGAACGACCGAAAGATCGGAAACTCTTCCCCTTGCGGCTCTCCCGTATCGATCGCCAGCCCACGGGCCGACACGCCATAGACCTGTCCTTCGCCGACGGACCGGAAATAGCTGCCGCCCTGAAAGACGGCGACTTCGTCGAGATAGCCGGGCGTGTTGATCGGATAGCGCAGGCGGATGCCGCTGAAGAGACGCGACCCGGGGTGATGGGGAAGTTCATTCTTCCCGAAGGCAAACAGGGACGGGTCGTAGCGCACCGGCACCTCGACACCGTTCTCGACGAGATGAACGTCGACCGGCGTATCGTAAATGAACCCGCTGTGCAGAAGCTCCAGCGCGAAGCCGCGCTTGTCGTCCGACCAGATCGCGCGTTCCGGCCGGAATTGAATATCACGGTACTGATCATATCCGAGCGCGCGGAAGGGATCTCCGACCCGTTCGGGACGCTGGTAGGGACGCGCAGCAAGAGCTTCGGCACGCTCAACGATCTCGTCACGATTGAAGGGGCGGCCGCTTTCGTCGGCCCAGGCCGGCGCGGCAACGCTCGGCGCGACCGCGCTCAACGCACTGCCTCCGCCAGCAACAAGAAACTCGCGACGGTTCATCCTGACCTCTCGGATGAAAATCCCAAACCTGAGACCAACGTAATCTTGCGTGTCGTGTTCCGACTTCAGAACCGGTTTGTGAATTGACGCGCAGGCAAAACGTCGCAGCGACGGCGAATGCCGTCTGCTTAAGCAGAGTCAGGAAAGGATTGCGCAAGGCGCGTGCGGATGGCGCGTATTTGCACAGAGATGCGTAGGTAGCTTTTTGGGGCAGCACAACGCCGCCATCGCTACGCGCTATAGAGAGCGGTGCTGACCGACGGGAACGCCGATGATGAGGTCGACGCTCGCGGACTCGACGCTGGGGACTTCGGGCACGGGAACGGTCGACAAGCGGTTGTCGAGTTGCGTG
The DNA here is from genome assembly GCF_001723355.1 of Methyloceanibacter stevinii. Classification (NCBI taxonomy): domain Bacteria; kingdom Pseudomonadati; phylum Pseudomonadota; class Alphaproteobacteria; order Hyphomicrobiales; family Hyphomicrobiaceae; genus Methyloceanibacter; species Methyloceanibacter stevinii. The sequence continues at coordinate 209,351 of NZ_LPWE01000014.1, forward strand.
CCAATCCAGATCAGGGCAATCGCACCCGTCAGGCCGAACAGTTCGGCGAGCTGGTAGCGCCGGGCCACGGTCCGGAAACAGATCGGACGCCGCCGCCTCAGGAAGCGCTTGCGCCCGTAGAAGGGTGTCATCAGGTTGTGCATCATCGTATGCTGATCATTGGTGCCGTTGGGGCCTTGCGAGCGATGTTGCAGGTCTAACCGGGGCACCCCAAAAGAACGGTTCACGACGGCGCCGATTCTCCGATTTGCACGGGGAACCTGCGAACAAGGTGAGCAAACTATTGACGGTGGAAACGCGATGCGCCTGCTCCTGGTCTCCGACCTGCACTATTCGCTGCCGCTGTTCGACTGGGTCGTCGGCGTCGCGGGCGATTTCGACGTCGTGGTCATGGCCGGCGACCATCTCGATCTAGCCTCGCTGGTGGACGGTCGTGCGCAGGCCACCGTCGTTCGCAAATACTTCGACCGCATTCGGGCCAAGACGAAGCTTCTCGTCTGTTCGGGCAATCACGACCTCGATTCAAAGAACGAGGCGGGCGAATGGACGGCGCGCTGGCTGACGGGGCGCCGCAAGGACGGGGTTCTGTCGGATGGCGAGTCGACGCGTATCGGCAACATCCTGTTCACCGCCTGCCCCTGGTGGGATGGTCCCGTGTCGCAGGCCGAGATCGGACGGCAGTTGGAGAAGGCGGCGAAGGAGCGCCAGGGCCGTTGGATTTGGATCTATCATGCACCGCCGTCGAAATCGCCGATCGCCTGGAGCGGTCAACGTTATTTCGGAGACGATGCGCTGCTGCGCTGGATCGACGAATACCAGCCGGACATCGTCATGTGCGGCCACGTGCACGAAGCGCCTTATGTGGCGGAAGGGTCATGGGTGGATCGTGTGGGGGCGACCTGGGTCTTCAACACAGGCCATTATTTGGGAGCGCCGCCCGCTCACGTCATCATGGACACCGACGAGCAGGAAGCGATCTGGTTCTCTGCGGCGGGAACCCAGCATGTCCGTCTGACGGAAGACTTGGCTCGTCCGGTCCCGAAGCTGAGCGCCCTCCCCGATTGGCTCAAAGACGGGGATCCGATCCCCGCTCCGGACCAGGGCTGAACTCTCTTTCGTGCGTATGCATCAGCGTGTCGAGCACTTCGCCGACCATGCTGAGATGGTCCGCGCGGTCTTCGAACTGTTGCTTGATGTCGGCCAAATAGCAGGTGGCGGAGTTCAGCCGGCTCGCGAGAAGCCGCGCCACGTGAAACGCGATCTCCGGTCGCGACCGGAGGAAGCTCGCGGCATCGTCGAAGACGAAAAGGGTGCAAGGCGTCATCGTGCGGACGGTCGCCGTGTGGGGTCGCTGCAGCAGAACGGACATCTCGCCGAACAGGGCGCCCGGTTCGTCCACGACCGCCACTTGCGTCTCGCCGCGCAAGACTTCGACCTCACCGTGCTTCAGCACGAAGAGCTGTCCCGACGTCGTACCCTCGGTCAGCAACACCTCACCCGCCGGAACCTCGGCAAGCGGTGTACCCTGACAGACTTCGAGAAGCGATTGCATGACCTTGAGCCTATCGCGCGTCCAACGATTGTCAAACGGCGGCCCGGAGGCATTGCGTCACACGCCTATTGCCCGGACAGCCAATTGTTCAGGAGCTGTTTCCCAACATCCTCGGCCTTCAGCTTCTGATTTTGGTTTTGTTTCTTCTTCTTGTTGTTCTGTGCCTTCTTTTTGGTCTGGGGCTGGGACTGGGTGGTGGCATCGGGGGGCCGCCGCGGCGCCCGGCGCAGTGCCGGCACCGTTTTGCTGCGCGGCGCTGCCACCGCCGATCAGCCCGCCAATGCCTTCGATCAGCTTGTCCTTGTCGATCTTGCCGTCCTTGACGACACCGTCCAGCGAACCGGCTGCGCCGCCCAATCCGCCCGGAAGATTCTTGAGGTCCTTGCCGAATTGCTTGTAGCGCGCGATCGCCTCGGCCGGGTTCTCGAGAATGCCCTTGATGTCGGGGTAGATCTTGGGGTTCGCCCAAGGCCCGACAATCATGACCGGGACGCCGAGACCCGTCATCTCCTGGCTGCGCCCCTGGCCCTGCAACGAGGCCACGAGCTGCGGATCGACGCGAAGCTTCAGCGACTGCTGGGGAAGGTTGACCGTGCCGCCGCCATTCACCGTCACGAGCGGTCCGACGAGGTGAATGTCCTTCGTTTGGGCCACACCGTTCTTGATCTGGAAGCTCGCCCCAAGCGATGCGAAATCCGTCTTCTCGGCTGCACCGCCCTGCCAACCGTTGATGGCGCCCTGTCCCAGGTTGCGGATCATCTTGGCGACGTTGATGCCTCGAATAGCGCCGTTCTTGAACTCGACGCTCGCCTTACCGCCGAGCGATCCGACCATCGCCCGCTGACTGGCGCCGGCCGCCCCGACATTGAGTGACACGGTCCCCTTACCCTCGATGGAGTCGAGGCCCGCGGCATCGTTGAGGAACGTGCGACCGTCGAAATTCTTCAAAGACGCGTTCACACGCTGCGTTGGCCGCTTGCCGCTGGCATCGATGGCCACGGTTGCATTGCCCGCACCGCCATAGAGCCCGAATTGCGCCAGCTTCGCATTGAGCTTGCCGCCATTGAGTGTGACCTGGAGGGAGACGGGCGCGATCTTGACGTCGTCGTAAACTAGTTGCTCCGCACGCAGATTAACTTTGCCGTTTACCGATCTCAGGATCGAGAAGTCGATCTTGTCGTTGCTCCAACCACTGCCGCCTGCGCGCTTGCCTCCGCCGCCTTGCTTCTTCGCGCCGGAGTTCGGGCTCTTGGATTTTTTCGGCGAGGACTTCTTGCTCCCCGTCATCGCGTTGATGTCGATCGTCTTGGCGCCGAAGGCAGCCACGACATAGGGCACCTTGTTCGCGAGACTCGCCTGGACCTGGCCGGCGAGAACCGTACCGCGCACATTCGCCCGCAACGGGTTGATGGTGACGACGTTGTCCTTGTATTGCACGGTGCCCGCGAAGGTATCGCGGCCCATCGTGCCGGTGAGCTGGCTGAGCGTCGCCGCGCCATCCTTGTAGAGAGCCGAGCCCGACAGCGTCTTGTTCCCGGACTTGGCGCTGAACTGGGGCAATGTCAGCGTCTCGTTCTTGTAGGACGCGGTTCCGCTCAAGCTCACCGGATCATCGAGCGTGCCGGGCAGGCTCGCCTTGATGCGCACGGGCACAGTGGCACCACCCAGGAACGGCCCGAAGTTTCCGATCACCGCACCGAGCGTCATTGCCTTGCCGTCCACCACGGCGGACGTATCGAGTTTCATCGGCTCGTCGTATCCCGGCAGCGATGCCGTGAGGTTGAGCTTCTCGATCTTCGTCCCTGGCTTCCCGCCGGACGCGGGTAGCGTCACGGTGCCGTTCGTGATGACGAGCTTGTCGAGAGAGATCGACTTCAACTGTTCGGCGAACGCGGCCATGCCCGACTGTTCGCCTTGAGCCGCGGGAGCAGCCGGTGCGGCCGGTGCCGCACCCGGTTGCGCGGCGGGCGGCGCCGGCTGGGCAGTCTGTGCCGGCGCAGGCGCGGACGCTGTGGCCTGCGGCACGGCAACGACCGGATTGACAAGGGTCACCTCGCGCACGCGGGCGTTGCCCTGCAGGAGCCCGGTCCATGACAGATCGAACCGGACCTCCTGTGCTGTCGCGAACTCCTTGTCGCCGCCTGCCGTCGGCTGGGCGATCCCGACATCCTCGGCCACGAGGGCGAGCGTGGGAAACACGGTGATGTCCAGTGACCCGCTCACCCGAAGCCGGTAGCCGGTCATCTGCTCGACGCGCGCGAACAGTTCGTTCCGCACGTCGTCGGCGGAGATGAACATCGGGGCAACGAAAATCAGGCCCGCGATCAGGAGCACGATAGCCGTCAGGATTGAGAAGATGAGCCGCAAAATGCTCCTCCGCAGGTGTGGTGGGGTGGACGCCAGTTTACAGCGATTCCTGCCACGTCAGGAAAGGCCGCGAAAACCTGACAAAATACCGCCGTCAACGAGGAAATTGGCTTTGAAATACGCGCAAATAACGGCCAGACACAACAATGGCTGCAAGAATGTCCAGCTTGCCCTTTGGCTTGCGGCCTCATAAACCGTCACGGCGGATAATTTCCCAGGAGGAGCCCAATGCCGCGCCTGATCTTGCTGAGACACGGCCAAAGCGTCTGGAACCGCGATGCGATCTTCACGGGCTGGACGGATGTCGACCTTTGCGACAACGGCATCGAGGAGGCCAAGCACGCGGCAGCGCTCCTGAAAGACAATAATATTCAATTCGATCAATGCTTTACCTCCTACCTACACCGCGCCATCCATACGCTCTGGATCGTTCTTGAGGCGTTGGAGAAGACCTGGCTGCCCGTGGAGCGCAACTGGCGGCTCAACGAGCGCCATTACGGAGCTCTCCAAGGACGCGAGCGCGACGTGGTCAAGGAAGAGGTCGGCGCCGAGCAACTGCATATCTGGCGCCGGAGCTATGCCGTCCAGCCGCCGGCTTTGACGGAAGACGATCCGCGCTATCCAGCAATCAAGCCAAATACAAGGGCGTGCCGGAGCGGCATCTGCCCCTGACCGAAAGCCTGAAGGATACGGTTTCACGGGTTCTGCCGTTTTGGCAGGAACGGGTCGAACCGCTGCTGATGCAGGGACGCACGCCGCTGATCTCCGCCCATGGGAACAGCCTGCGCGGTCTCATCAAATATCTCGACGGGATCTCCGACGAAGACATCCCCAGCCTCGAAGTGCCGACCGGAAAGCCGCTGGTCTACGACCTCGACGATGGCCTGCGGACGGTCCGCAGCTTCTATCTGGAGGACGGCCAAGAGGCCCATAGCCTGCCGAAGGCCAAGGCGGCGCGCTCGACAGCCTAGTCGGCCGGCCCGGCAGCTTACCAAAGGTTCTGACGCCCATAGGCCCCGCAAGCGCCCTGCAGCCGGGTGTCGCCGCCCATCGCCTGGCAGATCTCCACCTTCTTGAGCGGGTTGTTGCGCACCTCCGCATCGGAAACACGCCAGCCGTAGCTGCGCGCGACACGTGCGATCTGGCGGTCCCGGCAGATCTGGGTCGAGACCAATCCGGTCTTGTTGACCTGGAAGATTCCCTTGCAGCGGATTTTCGCGGACGCAGGGCCCGCGCAGACCGCGACCAGCACGACGAACAGAGCGCTCACGGTGATCAGCGCGGCTGCACCGCGCCATGAGACGACCGGCTTCTTGGCTGCGTGTTGCATCGTCACCTCCGTGGACCCGGCCCGGGTCGAGACGAGCCCCGGTCGCCTACCACTCGACGGACTGCAAGGCCGGGAAGAAGCCGTCCTCGCGGAAGGCATAAGCCTCCCCGTTCGGCCACACGGCCGCAGGACGTCCGTCGGAAACCAGGGCGCCGTCCTCGAGGCGGAGGCGCGGCAGCGGTAAGCAGACGAAGCGCTGCCCGACAATCCAGAACGAACCGAGCCCGGCCATAAGCGCGTCCGCAAATGGAAGATAGGCCTCGTTGAGATCCTCCAGCCGCTCGCTCTCCACACTGGAGTTGGCCACCACGTCACGCATCACCGACGTGACCAACGAGGCCACGTTGTAACCTCGCGTGCCCGCGTCGCCCGAAACCAGGTTCCGCAGAGCCAGCGCGAATATCTCCAAATGCAATGCGTCGGCGATCCGGTCGGCCGCGTTGGCTTGCGCCTGGCGATAGGCCTCCGAGATCGCGGGATCTGCGCTGAGTTCGGCCAAGGCTGATCGCGCATGGACTTCGTGGTGTCCGCCCAAAGGCAGGATTCGGAACTCGAGAAGTCGATACCGGATAGTTCGTCGTTGGCCTGTTGCGGCCCCATGGCCCAGGTGAAGGATACGTCCCGAAAACCGATCAACCGTGCGTGTCGGCTCACGGCTTCCTCAACCACAATCGGGTCGAAATACGGCCGCTCCGGATCGATTCCGTTCAGGCGTGAGATAATTTTCTCGACTTCATCCACCACGGCCACGTCCTCCCTGCGGGGCATGCCTCCAGGTGCTGCCGGAGGCGCCGTCCAATCCCGAAACTGCGTCTTTTTCTGTGTTTCGTGTTGTTTATCACGGTCGGGCACGAGAAACGGCGCAGCGCCGAGTGCCGACCTTGCAGCGCGAACTATACGCCCAAGCGGACCTGTGGGGAACGCCCTGTGGCGGCGTGGCGGCCGGCGCGGCGGCAGACCCTGCTACGCAGCCTTGTCGGCAATGCGCATGGCGATGAAAGACTTGGCCATGCCGAGGAATTTCTCCTCGGAAAACTCCGCATCCGGGAAGAGCGTTTTCACCTCGTCTCGATCGAGCAGCCGTATTTCCTCGAAGAGCGCATCCACGTCTTCGCTGCTCGGCCGTTCCATCCAGTACTTGGCGCTGAACAACGGGATGAGCCGCCGGTACATCGAGCGCGGCAGCATATGGATCACGGGCGCGACAAAGTGCGGTTCGACAAAGAACCAGCGGTTCGGCGTCTGCACGTAGTAGCTCTTGGCGATGCGCCGAATCTCCCCGGCGAACCTGCGCTGAGCGTCCCAGTCGCCGACATGCTCGATCACCGAATTCGAATAGGCGATGTCGAAGCTATTGTCCTCGAAGGGCAGGCACGTTCCGTCCGCTTCGCGGAATATAAAGCGGCCGCGCTCTTCATTCTCGATACCGAGATTGCAGATGGTCACCTGGGGTTCCTGCGAGATGTAACCCCAGTTCTGCGGGGTACCGCCCACATCGATGATGCGGGTGTCGTTCGTAATGTTGAAGTGCTCCACGAACAGCTTCATGCGGGCCGCACGAAAGCGGTCCTGAAAGGGTCTGTAGAGTTGTTCAACACTCATACGACGAACACTCCCAAGTGGCGGCAAAGCGTGTGCAGAGAGGAGGCGCACCCCGGTTTCCTGGCGGAAACGCAGGGCACGAGCACGGACATACATTTGGGAGCCTAGGCCAAGTTAATTGACGAATCGTTCCCATTCGAGCATTTGAATCGACTGAGCCTACCCCCGATCCGCCTGGCGCGTAAATGTGGCGCGGGGCTCGCGGAAACCTACGAACCGGCGCTCACAGAAGATCAAATGATTGGACGAGCATGAGTTCCGAGCAATCTCCCAGCAGCAAACATGCCGACGCGATGGGCAGCGTATCAACGTGGCGTCGCAAGCCGAGGCACTGGACGCGATTGTCTCGGCGGCAGCGCAGGGACGCGCTTTCAACGTTTTCACGCTCAACCTCGACCATCTCGTCAAGCTTCGCCAAGACCCTGCGTTCCGGAGAGCCTACAGCAAGGCCACGTTCGTCACGGCGGACGGCGCGCCGGTCGCGATGCTGGCCCGGCGTCAGTGGCAGGAGGTCGAACGCACCACGGGAGCCGACCTCTTTATCCCGCTGTGCGAGGCCGCCGCGAAGTCGAACTTGCCCATCTACCTGTTCGGGACGGAGGACGCGGTCCTCGACACCGTTTCGCAGCGCCTGGCGCGCGATACCGCAGGACAAATCTCTATCGCCGGCACCGAAGCACCGCCGCGGGACTTCAGCCCGGACAGCGCCGAGGCCGATGCGGCCTTGGACCGCATACGTGACTCCGGCGCCCGCATCTGCTTCGTCATGCTCGGCGCACCGAAGCAAGAGTTGTTCGCCGCACGGGCATTGGAACGTGGAATCCCGTGTGGGTTTGTCTGCGTTGGCGCGGCGGCGGATTTCCTGACCGGTCACCAGATCAGGGCGCCGCAGCTCTTCCAGAAACTCGGGGTCGAGTGGCTTTGGCGTCTGGGAAGTCACCCCCGGCGCCTTGGCATGCGGTACGCGCGCTGCGCCGTGCTGTTCGCGCAGCTCCTCGCGGCCGACGCCAAAAACACCTTTCAAGGCCAACCGGGGTCTGGGCGCTAGTACCCCGCGCAGTCTGCCCTATTTCGATTAGCCGGCCGGGCCGGGGGCGCTCGCGAAAAGGCCCAAGTTCTGTCCCCCAATTGCGTGTTTGTTCACGATTTTTTGGGATACCGATCAAATGCGCGGGACGTGCCCCGGTCGGCTCTGTTTGCAGCCGTTTCCAAGCTCATTCGAATTGGCCCGTTATCCAGGATGACTGAGAAGCACATAGCCTACTATCTGGGTTCGAAGGTTATGGCCGCTCTGATCAACCTCGGAGCGCTCGCGCTCTTCGTGCGCATTGGCGGCACGGAGACGTATGCGGCCTATCTAATCATGTTCGCCTGGGCCTACATCCTGTACGGCGTGACCGTGCAGTGGCTGAAGTTCTCGTTCTTCGCCTGCTACAAGGACGACTGCAGCAGCGACCTCGTATCCACCTATCTCGGTGTGCTTGGTCTCGGCCTGATCGCCATCTTCGTGCTTCTGTTCCTGGGATACGTGCTCGGGTTCGAGACCGCCCAGTTCGGCATCGGCCTCGTGGCACTCATTCTCGGATTGTCGCTTTACGAAGCGCTTCTGGAACTCGCGCGGATTCGGCTTCACTCACGCGTCGTCGCGGCAGGGATCCTGATCCGCGCGGTCCTCATGCTGACGCTCGGCGTCCTGTCTCTCGTCGTCTACGGAACGGCCCTTGGACTCGCTCTCGCGGTTGGCGCGGCCCATCTCGGGGCGTCGATCCCGCTGCTGGTCGATGGACGCGACAAGGTCGAGCCCAAGTTTTCCGCGGACGCGCACGCGCGCTGTGGCAATACGGACGCCCCATGGTTCCGGCATTTGTGCTCGGCACCACAGGATGGCAACTCGATCGTCTCTTGCTGGCCCGTTTTGCTCCGCTCAGCACGGTCGGCGTCTACGGTGTCGCAACGGACTTCGTGCGGCAGACGATGGTCGTCATCTCGGAAGCGATCGCGGGAGCCTACATGTCGGTCGCTCGGGCGCAACTGGCCGAGAACCAAATCGAGAAGGCCACAAACGCGATGGGCGAGGCGTTTCTCGCCTACACCGCGCTCACGACATTCGTGATCGCCTTCATCATGCGCTTCGACCAGCTCGTCTTTGGCGTCCTGTTCGGTGCGGACGTGGCCACCGCCATAGAACCCGTGCTGTTTGCAATATTGGTGGCCAACGCCATGGCCATCTATCGGTCCTACTATTTCGAGCAGGCCTCTCACCTGACCGAAAGCTCCAACGTGTTTCTGTTGACCGCCGTTCTCGGCTTTGCGGTTTTGGTGGTCTCGTCTTTGCTTCTGATCCCGAGCTACGGGATGCTGGGCGCGGCGTTGGGCGTGCTGCTGGGCCATGTCGCAGGCTGCCTCGTCTACGCAATCGCGTGGCGGAAGCGCTTTATCATGAAGCTGCCCTACTTGCGCTCGGCGATCATCGCTGGGGTCGCAGGGGGAACCTACGTCCTCACAGGCTGGATCATGCAGATCGGGAGCGGCGGCGTGCTGGCGACGATTGCCAGCGTCGCCCTGTTTGCGGCCACGTCGATCGGCGTTGCGCGCGCCTTCAACATTCTATCCTTGAACGACCTGGCTGCCGGCGCACTCGTCATGATGCGTCGCAAGTTGACGCAACGGCGCAGCCCCGAAGCGAACTAGCCGCCGCGTGCCTTTGTGCAGAAAGGAGATTGGACTTTGACCGCCCAAAAGCAAAACGATGCTCCGCCGGCCGAAGCCCCGCAAGTGCGTCAGGCACCCGTTGCCTCGACGGACAACATCCTGGATGGCAAGCGCGTCCTCTTCGTCGTGAACGCCGATGCCGGCGGCGGCGTCGAGCAGCTTGTGTCGACGCTTGCACCGTATCTGTCGGAGCAAGGGGCGCATGTCGAGACGTGCTGGCTCTATCCGAAGACATCGATCGGCAGCCTTTCGAAGCTACGCGGCATCCTCAAGGCGGCGAAAACGGTGAGCTGTTACAGGGCCGACATGCTCGTGACCTTCCAGCCGACATCCTCGGTCATTGCAACGGTTGCGGCGCGGCTCACGGGCTGTCCTACCCGGGTCGTGCACCAATCGAACATGCCGCAGGATACGCATCCGATACCGCGGACCCTAGATTGGCTGGCTGGGAGCCTTGGATTCTACTCGACGATCATCATCAATTCGCGCGCCACGAACCAAGCCTTCGGTGGCTATCCCCGAAGTTATGTCCGCCGGTTCCGGGTTATCCCTCATGGCGTCATGTACGGTGCGCCCAAGGTTGATCGCGAGGCGATGCGCAAGGCAGTCGGCGTGCCCGACGGCGCGCGCATCATGCTCGTCGCATCCAGGCTGACTCCCGTGAAGTCGGTCGGCACAATCATTTCCGCGCTGCCCCAGGTGCCGGACGCGCACCTCCTGATCGCGGGTGGCGGTGAATCCAGGGATGCGCTCCAAAAACTCAGCGCCAAACTTGGTGTCGCGGAGCGCGTGACCTTCCTCGGGATCATCCCCGCGCCGAAACTCGCGGACTACTACGCGATCGCGGACCTATTCGCCTCTGCCTCCAAGAGTGAGACATTCGGCCTCGCCACGGTCGAAGCCGCCACGCATGGCATCCCTGTGGTTGCCAGCACCATACCGGCAACGCGCGAGGTCCTGACGCTCGATGGTGAGTCGCCGGCCGTCTTTGTTGACGGATGGGACACGGCGAATTGGGCGAAGGGCCTCACCCAGGCCTTGGACGACAAAGACGTCATTGCGCGCGCCAAAGAGTTCGCGCCAAAATTTAGGGAGTGGTACAGCAACAGCCGTATGCTGAAGACCTACGAAGAGCTTTTCCGGGAAGTCCTATCGTGACCACGGTTTTCATCTTTGCACATCAGGACGACGATTTCGGCGTCTTTCACGAGATCGCTGACGCGGTCGCGCGCAAGGAACGCGTTGTCTGCATCTACCTGACCAATGGCGCCTGGGCGGGTGTCACGCCGCAGCAGCGGAACGCCGAGAGTTTGGCCGTTCTCACAAGGCTCGGGGTCAACACCGACGACATCAAGTTTCTTGGCACCGACCTGGACATCCCGGACGGCGCGCTCGTGGAGAATCTCGACCGATGCTGGGACAAATTGCTGTCCGAAATCGCAGCGCTGGACGGCGTAACCCGCATCATTGTCCCGGCCTGGGAAGGCGGGCATCACGATCACGATGCGGCGCACTTGGTTGGGCTGGCATTGGCGCGTTACCTGGACGTCCTGGAGCAAAGCCGGCAATACCCATTCTACCGGGCGCCCGCCTTGCGTTTCTGGTTGTCGTTCGCGGCACCGCTTGAGGCGAACGGCAAGGTGATCTCGCGGCCGATCGGGTGGCGCGAACGCCTCGATTACCTCTTGCTGCTGCGCCACTATCGATCTCAGGGGCCCGTCATACTGAAGCTTGCACCGCAGCTGGCGTGGTCCTACCTGACGAAGGGCGCCCAGATGCTACAAAGGCTGAATCCGCAGCGCGCTTTGGAGGCTCCCATGGAACGACCGCTTCTCTACGAGACCTGGGGCCTCTGCGCCTATGAGCATTTTCGAGCCTGCGCGGATCCTTTCATTGCCCGTCACATCGTAGGCAGCCCGGGTTTGGAGGCCGGCGCCCAGGCCCAGCGGCCTTCCATTGCGGAAGCATCGAAGACGGACTGACATGCGCGGACGACTGCCTCCACAGGAACGGACCGAGTCCGTGATCCCCATCGTCCTGGTCCTGGCGGCGATATGCTTCAACGCGGTCCTCGCCTTCATCAATGGCAACGTCACGAAGCTCAGCGCGCAGCACGTCATGCTCGTCGAGGCCGTGCTTGTGCTGGGGGCGCAGGCCTACGCGATTGTCCATTTCAACCGCCACATGACGCCTTGGTATGCGTTTATCGTGCTGGTCGGGCTGTTCAGCATCATCCGCATGGCCGCCATTGGAGAAGTGGAGCTGAAATATTTCAGAGACTTTCTCCTGATCCAGACATTCGTCGTGCTTGGCATGGCCTCGAGTTCGCGATTGGCCGTGCGGATGATGATGCTCGCATGCGCTATCGTCATTGCAGGCATCGCCCTCGAAGCGATTAGCGTATCCACGTTCAGCAAGCTGTTCGACGTCAAGGACTACTACATCGCGACGCGCGGCATGGACTTCGGGGAGTTCACCTACGAGGATTCGGATCTGTATGTCAGCGCCACGCGATACCAGGGGCGCTTCATTCCGTTCTTCGGGCTGCATCGCATGTCGTCGATATTCTTGGAGCCTGTTTCGCTCGGAAACTTCGTGCTTATCGTGGTGTGCTTCGCGCTCGCGTTCTGGCGCGATCTGACCACACGGCAGCGGGTCTTCATTTGCCTTTCGGTGATCCTGATGATCGTGGCCAGCGATGGCCGCCAGGCAATCGCAACGTCCGCACTGATCCTCGGGTTGGCTGTGTTCACGCGCATTGTCGTGCCCAATGTAGCGATCTTCATCCTGCCGCTCGTAATTCTTGGAGCGATTCTGGCAGTCGGAGTCTTGGACCTGCACAGCGGCGCCGACGACATGCCGGGTCGCCTCGCCTACACGGTCGAACTCATGGGCAGAATGCAGCCGATCGACTATTTCGGCCTTTCCGACCGGCTTGTGCCGGAAGCGGCGGACAGCGGGATCGTGTTCATGATCATCACCCATTCCATCGTCATCTTTGCCGTGCTGTGGATTCTGACCGTCGTCAGTCTCGACGGCAGCACGCGCGCGCGCGCCGACTACCTCAATAGCATCTGGCTCTACCTGGCCCTTGCCATGCTGGTGAGCTACAGCTTCGTCAGCATCAAGACGGCCGCGCCGCTCTGGTTCCTCTATGGCGTGCTGGCCGGACCTGTCACAAGCGAAGTCCGCGTGCGTCCCCGGGTACCACTTCGACCTGTAGCCCGTCATGAAGCAGCCTAACCCAAGCCGTCGGGACCTGCTGACCGCGGCGGCCGGCTGTGCCCTTTCGGCCGGCGGCTTTGTCAGGACGTGCGCCGCAGCGGCAGGCGGTCACGCGGACCGTTGGACGGACACGCCGTTCCTGGCGGGCGTGAACATGGCGGGCGCGGACTTCGGCTACGTCATCCCGGGCGTCTTCGGCACCAACTACACCTACCCGACCTGTGAGGAGATTTCCTACTACCGCGGTCTCGGGTTCAACGTGATCCGCCTGCCTTTCCTGTGGGAACGCCTGCAGCCGGATCTCTATTCGGCCTTCGATGTCGAGGAATGGGAGCGCTTCAGAACGGTCCTCGTCTGCGCACTCAACGAGGGGCTGCACGTCATTCTCGATCCGCACAACAACGCAAAGCGGCGGATCAGTGCCGATGGCTTCAGCAAGCAGCACTTCATCGGCACATCGGAAGTCCCGACGGACGCCTTTATCCAGTTCTGGCTCGAACTGATCCGGCGGGCCCCGTCCAAGCAGGTCATCTACGGACTGATGAACGAGCCGGTCGATATCTCCGCGCAAGCTTGGTTCGACATTGCGCAAACCTGCATCAATGCTATCCGCCAGACCGGGGCGACAAACATGATCCTCGCGCCGGGAACGATGTGGACTAGCGCTCATCTATGGCAGCAGGGCGGAAACGAGATCTTTTCCGATCTCGTCGATCCCATCGGCTACACGGCCATCGAAGTCCACCAGTATTTCGACGGAGACTCGTCGGGACGGACCGGTGAGGCTGTCTCCCCGACAATCGGGATTGAGAGAATAGCCGAATTCGAGGCCTGGGCGCGGCGGCACAATCGCAAGGCGTTCCTCGGCGAATTCGGTCCCAGCCCGGATCCCGTCAATCTTCAGGCTCTCGAGAGACTCCTGGAGCACATCTCCGAAAATCGCGACGTTTGGATCGGTTGGACAGCTTGGGCGGCGGGACCTTGGTGGCCCGACGATTTTCCGTTCAAGCTCGATTACCTGCCATCGACAGTGATCCCGCCCCAAACGCGCGTGCTGATGGATTTCGCACGGAAACGCTAGCGCGCAAGTCTTGGCGCGTGCACGCCTTAAGCCTCAGTACTGTGCGTAGTCGACCACGTCGGAGTCGCGGCCACGGCCGCGAAACAGCAGCAGGCGCCAATTGGTGATGACGAAGCCGATGAACAGGCCGAAGACGAGGCCCATCGCCGCCAGGAGCGGAGTCGGCGGCGGGAAGACTTTCTTGCGCAACGTGCTGGGATCGGAAATGACGCGGACATTGGCCGTGTTCAGCTCAGCCTGCTCTCGGGCTTGAGAGGCCCGCGTGTCGGCGTCGCGATAAAGCTGACGCGCCGTCTCCAGCCGCCGCTCCATGCCGCGCAAGGTGATCTGCGCCTGGTTCGCCGTTTTGAGACGCTCACGTTCCGCATCGACGAGTTTGGAGAGGGCCTCCTCGTTTTCCTTGGCACGCTGGTAGTCCACGCGGAGAGACTCGCCGATCCGCGTCAGTTCGGCTTTGATTTCCGAATTCAGCTTCGCCTCGCTGTCACGCAATGAACGCGTCGTCGGATGGGACGGCTGCAACTGCGCCTCAAGGACCGCCTTTTGTTGGACGAGGCGCGCGAGTAGGCCGCGAAGCTCACGAAGCGTTTCGGACGCGACGGCTTCGGGCAGCTGGCCGAGGTCTCCCTTCGCCGCAAGCACCGCATCGAACCGGGCCTTGACCTGTGCCGTCTCGGCCTGCGCATCGATCAACTTCGTGCTGAGTTCTGACAGCTGCCGCTCGGAGACGATCTGACCTCCAACGCCGGTCAGCTGGTTCTCGGCCTTGTAGTCCTCGATCTCCTGCTCGATCTTTTCGACGTTCAGGCGCAGTCTCTCGATGCCCCCCTGTAGATCGAGGCTTGTCCGGCTCGCAACGTCGGAACGCGATTCCTCCTGATACTTGAGAAACGCGTCCACGAGCGCACTCAGGATCTCGCTTGCCTTCGACCGCTCGTCGGCGGTGGCGGACGCCTCGATGATGTAGGAACGATCGATCAGATCGACGCCGATCGCGCGCCGCAAATTCTCCAGCGTCACGGCCTCCACGGCGGCCGGGCTGTTGTCCTCGCCTCCGGGCGCGATGATGGACTTCAGAGCCTGAGCAAGCTCTCCAAAAATTGTCTGAGGCGTGCCGTTGAACTCGGGATCGTCCACGAGATGCAGCTTCGCGACGACCTTTCTCAGAAGGTTGTCGGACCGCAGGACCAATGCCTGCGATCTGACAAGCGTCGTGCCGATATTCTGCGCCTCGGTCTCAGGGGTTACCTGGTTCTCGAGGACCTGCAGATCGCGGGGATCGAAATAGAGCTGCGCGGTCGCCTTGTAGCTCGGTGGCAGCAGCAGTCCCAAGACCACGGCCACGACGGCCCCGACCAGCCCCCAAGCGAGAATGGTCCAAAGGCGCGGGCCAACGAACGTTGAGTAGAACGAAATCGGCTCGGGCTCCAAATACTCTTCCGGCTCCAAGTAGTCTTCCGTCTCGTGAACGGCGTGCTCGGGCGCGGCCTGCCAATCGCGGGCGACTCTGAGATGTTGATTCACGCGAGACACACGCTCCTCGTCGGTCATAGGCTTTGTGCCTACCCGGAAGTCCCACAAAGATTGGCCTTGGTGAGGCCCCGCCATTCTACTAGTCGGCCAGGAACCTGTCATCGATAAGAATGGCGGCAACAAGTTAAGTATTGCCTGCCGAACCCTGTGCCAAAAACGGGCACGTCTTAAGGTCCTGCTTGCGCGCGCCTCTCGGCGATGACGGCCATGGGCGGTTAACGGCAAATAAACCCGGAACCGGCAGCGAATTGATCGAGAAGCCGCGAGCACGGCCAACAGTTGAGAGGCTCCATGATCCAGCATCCGCATCAGACCGAAGCCACCGGGCACACGGAGGGTGGATCGGGGCAACCCTCGGCGCGCTGTTTGGGGCTGGTCCCATGCAGCCGCAAATGGGTGCTCGGGCTGATCGGCCTCGGCGTTGCCCTGTGCGTCATCGCCGTGGGGGTCGTCGCTATCGAGCGGCTGACACGCACCGAGCGCAGCGAACGTGCAGCCGCGGCGCATACGGATGAGCTGTATCGTGACCCGGCTAGCCTCGTTGTCGGCAATCCTGAAGGCGACGTGAGCATCGTCGCCTTCCACGACTACAACTGCCCCGACTGCCGGGCGGGGGCCCCCGAACTCGTACGGCTGACGGACGAGGACGGACAGGTCAAGCTGATCCTGAAGGACCTTCCCGTGCTTGGCCGGGACTCGGAGGACGTCGCGCGCATTGTTCTTGCCGCAGAGCGCCAAGGCGGTGCGCTGGAACTGCATCGGCGCCTTGAAACCATCCAGGGGCGCGCGTCCAAGTTTCGGGCGTTGAAAATCGCGGACGAACTCGGTCTCGACCAGTCCCGCCTGGAGCGCGACATGAACGATCCCGAGATTTCGTCCGTACTCGCTGCAAACAAACAGCTTGCCGGCGAGCTTGGAATCAGGGGTGTCCCCTTCTATCTCGTGGGAGACCAGGTCTGGTCCGCGCCGCCGTCTGAGTTCTACTCGTCGCTGAAAGAGCAGGTGGCGCGCGTGCGGTCGGAGGGCTGCGGCACGGGCTGTTGAGTGTGAGCGGCCATGGCTGTCACTCGCCACGCGAGCCGGCGCGGGTGGGGCGCTCCTAAAGCGCGTTCCGATAGGCTCTCGGCGACACGATCGTGAGCAGAAGGATGTAGAAGTCGAAGAGCATCGACCAATTGTCGATGTAGTAGATATCGTGATCGACGCGCCCCTCGATTTTCTCGATCGAGTCCGTCGGCCCCCGGTAACCGTTCACCTGAGCCCAGCCCGTGATACCGGGCTTGATGTTGTGGCGCCGCGCGTAGGACGCCACCAGCGTCTCGAAATCCCGGTCGTGCGTGGTCGCATGGGGTCTCGGACCCACCAGCGACATGTTTCCCCGAAGGACGTTGACCAGCTGAGGCAGTTCGTCGAGGTTCCAGCGCCGCAGGTATTGCCCGATCTTGGTGAAACGCTGATCGCCACTCACGGCCTGGCTGACTTCTGCGCCGTCCTCGGTGGTGGTCATCGTACGAAACTTGTAGATCTGGAACTCTTTCTGATTGGAGCCCAGGCGTCCCTGCCGGAAGAGCACCGGACCGGGGGAGTCCAGCTTGATCAGCACGGCAACGGCAATGAACACCGGCAGAGCCAGCAGGAGTCCGATCGTGGCGCCAACGAGGTCCACGGTGCGCTTGGCGAGAACCTCCAAGACCGTCAGCGGCGGCCGCGCCAAGTTCAGCGTCGCCAGTGAGCCCAGCCGCGACATCGGCAGCTGGAAGAAGCGATCCATGATCGTCTCGGGCACCAAGCGAACTCTCACCGGCGCCGTCTTGAACATTTCCGCAATCGTGTTGATCGCGTTCACGTAGGACCACGGGACGAGGATCACGACCTCCTCGACGTCCGACTGCCGGACGCGCTTGATCGTGTGCCCAATCGCGTCTTCCAGAGCGGCCCGGCCGAGAGCCGTGTCCGCCAGAACATGTTCGGGCCAGTTCACCACGCCGCTGACAATGAGCCCGAGATCCGCAGGCCGGTGGTGATCCCGAAACTCCGCGATCCTGTCGGGTGTGCCCACCAGAAGCGCGCGATGAACCGCCAGCGCTCCCGAGCTGTAGCCTTCGCGAATGGACCGACGCCAGAATGACTGCCACGTGACCAGGACCGGCAGGCCAACCACGTAGTAGAGGACGACCGCGCCACGCGAGTAATCCGCCGAGACCTTCATGAAGAAAGCGATGACGATGATGCCGAGGAAGGTCGCGTTCCAGAGATAAAACTCGTAGCGCAGCGTGCCCTTGGGCTTGGACGGGTCATAGGACTTGGCCTGACGAAGAACCAGGCGTAGGCCCGCGACCCCGAGGCCAAGGTGAAAATACGACAGCACGGGACCGCTTTGCCCGTAAATGGCCCAATGATAGGCAAGCCCCGACAACACCGCGAGACCCACGATAACGAGGGCATCGGCCAGCGGCCAAAGCGCGCTCAGCGTGCGCCCGAGCAGCAGGGGCACTCGGTACGACGGGCGAGTCGACCGCGAGGTGTCGGGCACCGGGTCGGTTTTGACGGTTAGCGTGTCGGACATGGCTTAGTACGGCGCTGGTTGATCCCTCTCGAACCGTCGAGAGTTGGGCCTCGGGAGGGACCAGTGCAAGATGTACGCCCGGCGGCCACGCCCCTGGAAGGTGACAAATCGTCCGCCGACGGAGTTCATAGTACGTTGATTTTTAATGCATTTTTCGAGAGAACCCGGCCCGGACCGGGCGATTTTAATAATCGGTAACCTGTCTCAAAATGATAAGTCCGGCCGCCCGCCGGTTCCGGTTTGGGGCAGTGGTGCCGATAAGGACCGACCATGGCAGCGGTCGAGCATCGACCTGGACCGCAGAACGCCGTCTGGATCCCGCGCCCACGGCGGGATCAAGTGCGTTTTTTCAAAGACCTTGTCCGTTTGATGCGCTTCAGCTCTGCCAGTGCCCCGGAGGCTGCGCTGGCGAGAACTGCAAGCGGACCGGGGCCTATCCAGGCCATGTACATGGGCAGGGCCTGGGTCCCAAACTCCGTCTTGTAAGCCTCGTCGCCGATCGTGAAGTCATAGACCGTTTCGCCCCGGTCGATGGCAGCCTCGATCGAATGCTCCATGATCAGCTTGCCCGCAGAAACGTTGCGGAACGCCGGGAAGTTGAACCCTGTGAGCAAGAGGTGGAACCGCCCGCCATGGGACAGGCCAAAGATGATGGCCGCGTCTTTACCGCCGCAGGTCAGCAGTTGGGTCCGTGCAAACCCGGACCGACACCCCTCGACGGCGACATCCCTGTAGAAGTTGAAGTAGCGCTCGTTCTTGAGAGGATCGTCGGGCAAGCGGCCCTCGCGGAAAGACTTGAGGGCCGAAAAGACGTCGCCGATCGATTCGGCGTCCGTCAGTTCCTTGAACTCGACGGCGCCCATTTTCGCCAAGGCCCGGCCCTTTCGGTCCAGGAAGCGGACAAAGCTTTTGCTGAGCGCGTCTTTGCGCCATGCGGAATACGGACCGTGCAGTTGAACCTCATGGGAATGGAAGCCCATGAAGTCCGAAGGCAGAATTTGACGGAGCCCGAGGCTCTCAAGCGTGTCGCCGCGCATCTTCTGCAGGCGTCCAACCACCGCGGGCCGGATCGCATGCCGCAACAGCCCAACAATGTTCGGCTGGCCCCCGAGCTTTGGCTCCAGAGACCGATCGACAATCGGCGCGTTGTAGTCGCTCACGCCCATATCGGCGTAGTCGACCGTCGCGACGGGGCCTAGCCCTCGCCGGATCAGGGGAAAGACGACCTTCAGTTTCTGATCGGCACGCGTTCGGCCGGCTACGATCAGGGGTTCCGCGCCGCTGGGCGCGACCAGCTGCGCGTAAACGCGGTCCAGCCAGATAGGGTGCTGGAAAGCCGTGGCCGATGATTGAGCGAAGAGTTGTTCGTACTCGTCGGAGCGAAAGTCGAACTCGCCTCGTTGTTCGAATTCAATCATACGGACCCTCCTCGGCCCCCAACACTCGCCTGCCCTGTGACGGGATCCGGGACGACGGGCGCCCCGACGGAGTGACTGAAATTTGTGTACGACAGATTACGCCGAGTTCGGACGACCGGCTTGGAGCACGGTTCTAGCCACAAGGCCGTTAATTCCGCGTGGACTCCGGAACTCCGTTGGCCTTTCGCGTACCCATCCGGCGGTTGCGCTGACGCCGGCGGGTGGCATCGCTAAGGGCCGGTCTGACCATACTGGGACATTCGCTCAGCATTTATTAACCATGCGAGGGGTAGGTTCGGGACACATCGACGTTGTCTGTCGGCGTCGTTAGCCGACGTCCTGGAGCCGTTTGTATGACCACGTGCCGTATCACGGTCAGTGCCAAGAAGATCCTCACCCTGTTG